>JBDRWA010000052.1:0-13941 GCA_039802145.1 Caldifarciminota bacterium
CCTGCCCGCCATTTTCACCAACACCGGAATATATGAAAAAGGTGATAAGTGAATACAAAACTGCACTGCTCTTGCAGATTGAAAAGATTCCATCGGAAAAAGAAGACCAAATTTGGCAGAGATTCAAGCGCATAATTGTAAAATTAGAAAGGGAGATATTTCTTGATGGTTATTACAAAGCCTTTGGATTATCCACTGGTCCCTGCCATTTCTGTAAAAAGTGTGATACTACAAAAAGGTGCGTAAATCCTGATTTTGCCCGCCCTTCAATGGAAGCCTGCGGAATAGATGTCTTTCAGACCGTCCGCAATAACGGCTGGAAACTTGAGGTTGTCAAAACACGAAAATCTTTTTGCTCTTATGTAGGATTGATATTGATTGAATGAAAATAATGAAGATATAGTGGATTAAAACAAAATACCTGTAGAATTGCTTAAAGCGGAAATATCACTTTTCACCACAGCATTTTTCTGCTTCATTTTCATTTAGCATCTGTGCGGCGGCGATTAAACCTGCTTTTACGATTATTTCTGAAGGGACTGTTTCATACTGCTTTTTGTCTACTTCAAGCGTCCGGCATTCCACAGGACCACATGCATCACAACAGGAACTCTTACCTGTCTTTCCTCCAATATAATCTTCCAGTGGGATACCGTTAAACAAAATCCGATTGGAGCGCAATGGGTTTTTCTCAAATTCTGATTTTGAGAGTGAATCTTTTTCAAGCAAAACTTCAATCCCCATCGGTTTCAATGATTTTCTAAGAATATCAGCGGCCTTCTCTAATTCATTTTCTGTCTCTCCACAGCGCGGGCAGGTTTTACCATCACTCACTAATCTTTCCCATCTAATAGTCATTTGTTTCTTTTTTGCTGAACTACAACATCCATAACTATTTACGGGCATAACACCTCCTTTTTCGCTATTTCTGATTGCACATCCTAATATCATTGCAATCATAATAATGCCCAATATCTTCTCAATCCGTTCAAATAGCTCAGGCTTTAAACACGCCAATTTTCGACCTGTCATCTTCGTTTTTCGGTGATTCACCATTCCTTTCATCAATGCAAAAAACACTATTTGATTATATTTCTTTAGACAAAAAAAAAACAAGATAATGAAGTAATAAAGAATGCTTAGGTGAATAAGATTATTTTCGATTTAAATCGAGGCGTTGACTTTTTGATATTTTAGTATATAATTATTAATCAAAAGGAGATAATATGAAAAAAATAATCCTGCTTGCTTTTATTGTATTCTTCATATCCTGTGGCGCACCCCAGGGACCTGTTCCAAGCGGTGTACAACAGGGACCGAATATTGCCTTTGGAACTCTTACCGAAGGTGAAATACAGAGGTTCATAAAAGTATTGCCCACATTCATTGAGATTGCGGAAAAAGAAGGTAAAGATGTACAACTTGATGTCGGCCCCGGCGACATAATGTCGGCACTTCAAGGAATCAGTGTTCTTGACAAACAGATCGCAGCACTTGATTCAAAACTCCGGGCTGCCGGTATGGGTTGGAATGAATTCTGGCCTGTTTATGCAAAGACAATGATGGCTTACGCCGCCATCATGCTTGATTCATTAAGAGTTGAAATGCAAAAAGGACAGGCTGAAACTCAGGCACAAATAAGACAAATGGAAGAATTACTAAAGGACCCAAAAATCCCTGAAGCACAGAAAAATGCAATGAAGGCATCCATTGAGGCTTATAAACAAAGCAACCAGATTTTGAATCAAATGGACACAATCTATGCAAAAGTTCCTCAGGCAAACAAGGACCTTGTAAGAAGATATTTTAAAACAATTAGCGATATTTTAAATCGGGATTAGAATTTACTGAGGATTTTTAAGGCTTTTTAAAAGCATCTGGGCACCAGTATCACTTGGATTCAATCTTAGCCATTCTTCAAGCAATTTTATAGCCGAATCAGTATCATTGAGCTCGAGATAAGTATCAATCAGCCCATTATAAGCTGAAGCATTATGCGTATTAATGCGCAATGCCTCTTTGAAATATTTTATTGCTCGTTGATAATCCCGATTCAGTCTGAATGACTCTCCGATCTGGGCAAATATCTGCGGTTCTTTTTTATCAATCCTGCTAAAATAGTAATCTGCCGAATCAGTCAGATGTAACTGATTGAATAGCATTCCAAGGTTGTAATATAACTTCCAGGCTTCCTTTCCCAGTGATCCCAATAATAGGCTTAATCGCCAAGATTTTAGTGCACCTTCAAAATCATTATTATCCCTGAGTAAAAATCCTAAATAGATAAGGGCAATTGCATAATTGTAGTATAAGTTCACAGTATTCTGATCCTTTATTGCCTCATAACCAAAAAACTCCCCCTCATTCTTTCTTTTATCAAAATCATACAGAATCTTTGCCAGCATTTCGTACTTCTGGGGTGAAAAGAATCCAGTATAACGATAGATTCGGTAAAATAATTCTTGAGTCTTATCAACATCCATATTCCTCGGAAATGAAATGCTATCACCACTGACACGATAGACAATGCCTTCAATCTTGAGATATGGCTCAAAACCAGTGTAGTTTTCATAATCAACGGTAGATGAGAAATAGATTGGCCTTTTGCCTTGATAATTTTTCAAAACCTTTTTGGCAAAATTTTCTGCTTTTATAAAATAATCCTGTAGATGCAGAATTTTACCCGCATTTGTGGCAAGGATATCCCTTATCATAATATCTTTCACAAACATAATTTTTCTATCTTCCGATATAAAATAACCCTGTTCACAAATCTTTTTGATCGTTATGTTATCAAAGCTTATCGGCACTTCCCAGTATTTCAAATGCCTTATATACCAGTCAGTATTAATAAGTGAGAGGTTCGCAATAATCACATCCCTTCTTATCCCAAGGACTTCCTGAACAAACCATAATGGGAATGTATCATTGTCACCATTTGTGAATAAAACTGCATTCGGTGCGCAGGAAATCAATAAATTGTAGCCATAATCCTTGGGAATAAAATTCTTATACCTGCTATTAAGTGTGAAATTGAAGAATGCGGGAAGGATTGAATACAAAACCAAAAATGGTATGAGAAAATTCTGAATATTTAACTTTTTTATTTTTTCAAAAAACCCCAAAATTCCGAAGGCAATCAAAAGCCCGATATATAAAAAACTTGTATGGAAAAAATAATCACGCTCCCTGACTTCCCTTGGTTGGTGTGCGGGATTTGCATCTGAAGGAGAAAATTTCAGATTGAGATAACCAACTATTCCGATAGAAACAAAAAAGAGTATTAACATTAAGAAAACAAATATCCTTTGTTCACTTTTATATAACTCTAACATACCGTTTATGATTAGAAGATAAAATATCAAAAGTAGAAAAAAGCGTAAAAACCCGTTTAAATATTCCGGGGCAATCTGCCATGAAAGATAACGAATATAAAGGGCAATTTGATGATAGACACCTTCTATCACACCAGCTCCCCTGATTTGTGTCTGCCTCGGCAATATCTTCTGTCCTCCATATTGTGAACGATGGAGAACACCGAAAAAAGCAGATAATGACTCACCAGGTTCATTCATATTTATGCGGGGGGCAATGTTTTCCCCTTTAAGATATCTTTCGGTAGTTCTTTTGTCTTTGTAAAATTCAGTCAAAATCTTTGACCTTATTGGCAGATATAATTCCGCACTCAAACCCATCAGGCTTGAAAAGACCCCAACCCAGAAGAATGTCCGATTATTTGCTGTCGTATTTCTACTCATTGAGAAAAATACTGAAATTAATAATATCAAAATCAAGACAATCAATGCTGGTTTAAGGAAATTATCGGGTAGTAAAAACATGTATAAAAATATAATAATCTGAAAAATGCCGAGCAACAAAAATAGTCGGTCCCGAAGAATACGCGGATCGATCAGATAAACAAAAACATATATTGGAACTACCATCAAGAATGAAACAAGCTGTATGCCCGTGGCGAGGAAAATGAGATAAAAACTTAACAATAGGTATTTATTATCTGGTTGATTTTTTTTAAAACTTTCATACCAGAGCAAAACAAGATAATTTATCAAAACAAAGATAAAGCTCGCTGGTGCATAGACCTCTGTTTCTACTGCATTCCACCAGATTGAAAAATAGAAGGGAATACCGAGTGTAGCAATGAATCCTGCCCATATACCCTTGTTATTCAAACCCGATTTACTTAATGTCAATATTTTTAATATACTTTTGTAAATCAAAAATACTGAACCAAGTGAAAAAAATATCGCCAGCAGATTCATATGCCAGGCAATCTCCTTAGAAATGGGAAGGATACGGGCGAATAATCCGATAATCATCAACCAGACCCTACCCAATACTACATAAAATGGTGTGCCTGGGGGATGAGGAATTGCGAGGGTGTATGCCGAAGTGATGAACTCTCCACAATCCCAGAAGGAAAGTGTGGGTGCAACTGTGAAAAGATAAACAATTCCTGCGATGATTAAGATTATTAGAATAAGAATATTTTTTAATTGACAAAAGCTGGTTTTATTTGAATTCAACATAGTCTTTAAAAAATATGAGACCAATAAACTTGTTCCACTTATAAAAAATTCCTGATTTTTCTAAACCGATCATTTCACTATTTAACTATTAAGCTATTTAACCAATACTAACGATTATCAAGTTTATCAAGTCCTTGTTTGATTTGTCTGTATGTTTTGTCTAATGCTTCAGATAAAACCTTTGTATCACTTAATACCGGCATAAAGTTTGTATCACCCTGCCATCTTGGAACAAGGTGGTAATGTAAATGGTCAACAAGCCCAGCACCTGCAACTCTACCCTGATTCACTCCGATATTAAATCCATCAGGATGGATTGTTTGATTTATTGCCATAATTGCCCGAGTTAATAAACGGTGCACGGCAATTATTTCTTCATCATCAAGCAGTTCAAAAAGCCCGATATGCCTTGTTGGTGCAATCAATAAATGACCATTATTATATGGATAGCGATTCATAATTGTAAATCCGAATTTATTTTTTTCAAGTATAAAAACTTCTTCAGGATTTTTATTCTTCAACGCTGCACACAGAAAACATTCTCTTTCTGGATTTCTGATATATTCCATCCGCCATGGTGCCCAGAGTTTTTCCATTATCCAATCCGGTATTTGTGTAGTTCTTCGTTTTGTATTGGTGCAACCTTTATCTTTCCGGTCTTTTTCTTTGCCTTATACCAGACCTCTACCTGCGGTTCGTTTTTCTTATCACTATACCTTGCAACAATGCTTGCCGCAAGATTTAAAAAATCCTTTCCGCCAATGAGAAGTCCATTTGGACTGCCGGTATCCGGAACATACAGTATATATTCCCCTAAAGAGATAAATTCCTCAATTTTTTTATTCTCATCTTCTTCCCTGCCTATAACGAGCTTTGCCTCAGGAGATAACCTAAAATGACGCCCAGTCTTTAGTAATGCAATGTCGCCCGGCGTAATCTTTTCTTGATACCTCATCAAATCAGCAAGCCTGCGAGAAAATCCAGGGTCGGTCAAAAGGCATCCACCGCTTGGAGTTTGAAATTCGGTAATATTCATCTCCTGCGCCAGAGCAAGCGTTGCTCTTCTGGACCTGCCTTGAATCTTCAGAAGTTTTTCTCTTTTTATCCAGCCTTTCTTTTCAGGAATCGTTTCAGGCAACAATCCGCCACTCAATGGTCTTAACACCAATCCTTCGAGTTCTGCTTTCTTTGCGACAAGATTAAGCATTTCCATTCTCTGGGAAAATGGTCTCTGGTCTAGAACCTCACCAGTGACAACAAAATCTGCCTTAACTTCTTTCATATATTCTCTTGCTTTCTTAAGCATTAGTATTCTACAATCAACACAGGGATTCAAATTTTCACCAAATCCATATTTGGGGGATCTTATTATTTCAATCAGTTCTTCAGTGATATCAATCGTCTTTAATTTAGGAATTTTGGGCAGAGTTCTTGAAGGAAGAAATTGATGGGTAAGATGAAATGGATAACAAGTTATACCCCATTCTTTGACAAGTTCAAGGGCAAGGGTTGAATCAAGTCCTCCCGAATATAATACAACTGCCTTTGGCATTTTTAGCCTCCTAATTCTTTTAACATATTCAAGGCACTCGTATCTGAAGGGTTTATCATCAACCACTGCCTTATAACCTTCTTTGCTGATGTAGTATCATTCATATCAAGATATGTCGCAAGGAGTGCCATATAGCCCTGGGCATTGCGCGGTTGCGAAGTCACAATCTCCTGGAAATACTCAATCGCTTTATCATACCTTCCCATTGAGCGATAAACCATACCAAGCCTCATTAAATTTTGGGGGTCTTTTGTCTTTATCTGTGAGAACATTGCGTCTGCTGAATCATACATACCAATCTGGGCATAAAGCAGTCCGAGGTTGAAGACAAAAGCAAATCTTTGCATTGGTTCAAACATCATTGCAAATCGCCAGGCATTGATTGCACCCTCAATATCACCCTTTGCCTGAAGCACTAGTCCTAAGCTGAAAAGCCCCGCTGCATAATTTGCATAAAGTCGTTCTGAATTTTCATCCCTGATAACATAATAACCAGGGAATTCACCTCTTGCCTTTCTATTTTCAAAATCAACTAATACCTTTGATAAAAATGGATAATTTTCGGGTCTGAATAGCCCTGTATAACGGAACTGTCTATAAAAGAAGTCAGCGGTTTTTTCAATATCAATATTATAAGGCGCCTCCATACTATCCCCGGTTACCCTGTTCACAAGTCCTTCAATTCTTAAATAAGGGTCAAGCCCTTTATAATTTTCAGGCGAGACGGTTGATGCGAAATAGATAGGCCTTTTTCCTTTATATCCCTTCATATATTTTCTTGCAAACTCATCAAGTGGGATAAAATAGTCCCTTCCCTTCAGCTCAATCCCCGAATTTGTAGCAATTATGTGTCTGATCATTATATCTTTCACATATATTATGCGCCTGTCCGGAGTCACCTGCGGTGATAATCCACTTATTACATTTTCACTAAATGTAATCGGTGCGCCCCAGTATTTCAAATGTCTAATATACCAATCGGTATTGATAAGCGAGAGATTTGCGACGATAACATCCCTTCTAACCCCCAACACTTCCTGAGCAAACCATAATGGAAATGTATCATTATCACCATTGGTAAAGATAACTCCATCTTTATCACAGGACATTAACATATTTATTCCATAATCCTTAGGAAGGAAATTTCCATAGCGATTATTTAGCTGAAGATTAGTAAAGAATGGAATAATACCAAAAACAACAATCCCAGAATAGGCACCAATATTAGCAAACCGATTATTTTTACTTTCCTTCTTTGCCCATTCTACAAATGCATAAAAACCGAGACCCACAAGTAAACCAAAATAAACATCGGTAGTATGGAAGAAATAATCACGCTCTCTTACTTCTCTTTCTTGATGTTTAGGATTAGAATCGGTGGGCGAAAATTTTAAATTTAAATATCCAATCATTGCGAATGAGAGCATAAACATAATGAGCATCATAAAGATAAATAATTTTTTCTCTCTTTTAAAAAGTTCAAAGATACCCCATATTCCTGTAGCATAGAATATCGTAAGCAAAATTGCGCGGAAGAATCTATTAATGCTTTCCGGTGCAATCTGCCAGGAAAGATATCTTATAAATAAAGCAAATTGCCAGAAATAACCTTCAATAACACTATAACCTGTTTTTTCTTGAGTTTTGCGTGGCAAGAGATATTGTGGTCCATACTGACGCCTGTGGAGAGCATCATCAAATGCCTTGAAACTCGCACCCGGTTCACATTCATTTATTCTCGGAGCGATGTTTTCACCTTTGAGATACCTTTCCTGCGCCGTTTTATCTTTATATAATTCAGTCAATTTCTTGGACCTTATTGGCAAATATAATTCGGTTGAAATACCAATGATAACGAGGGCGATACCTGACCAGAAAAATAACCAGTGACGGTATTTTTGGGGATTATTGAGTGGCAATACAATCCCTCCAAGCAATATCATTATCAATAGAATTACTGATAGTGTATAAAAATTTTCTGGAGCGATAAAAAGCAAAAAGAAAAAAATTACCTGGAATAATCCAAGGAGTAAAAGTAGCCAATCTTTCAGATATCTTCTTTCAATTATGAAAATAAAAACATAGATTGGAACAAAAATAAGAAATGGAGTTAAGTGAATGCCGGTGGATAAAAATATGAGATAAAAGGAAAGGAGCAAATAATTATTTTTTGGTTCTCCTTTCTTTACACTTTCATACCATCGTAATGTTATATAATTTATAAGTAAAAAAACAAAGGTAGCTGCAGCATAGACTTCTGTCTCAACCGCATTCTCCCAGACCGTATAAAAGAAACATACTAATAAGGTCGTTCCAAAGGCAACAAGAATCTGGGTTAAACGATTTTCATCCTTTGACCATAATCTGAATATTTTTAATAGGAGTCGATAAAAGATAAAGGCAGATAAAAGGGTAAATGTTATGGCAATCAAATTCATGTGCCAGGCGATCTCTTTTGAAAATAACCCAGCAGGAATACCTATAATCATCAACCAGACCCTGCCCAGAACCACATAGAACGGCGTGCCTGGTGGATGGGGCACTGCCAAGGTATACGCCGAAGATATAAATTCACCACAATCCCAGAATGAAGCTGTGGGTGCGACGGTATATAAATAAACACCACCAGCAAATATTAAAATAACAAAAAGAAGAATCTTCTCAAGTTTATCATAATTCATTTAGGTCTCCAAATTTTAATAATAACCAAAAATTTATGCCTGTCAAGGGAGCATTTTTTTCACACTTAATTTGATTTTTACCCTCTTGCCTTCCCTACCTTTTTAAACCCTGTGTAGCCTTTTTGTAAAACTCATTCATTGTTATATAGTATCGCTACCCATTTCACATTACGGTTTTATCTTTCGGCAACTAATTGAACCCGTTGACCGACAATTAAATATTTATATAATCATATCATGGAAGATATGCGCAATCTCTGGGACCGATTCTGGGCAATGAAAAGACCTGAAGCAATATATCCACCAGTCACCGATATAATTCAGGAATTAATAAGGTTTATCAATCCCGAAAATAAATTGGTCCTTGAGCCCGGCGCTGGAACTGGCAGGGATGGTATCAGACTGGCAAGGTTTGGTGCAAAGGTTTTTTTACTTGATTATTCAGAGAAAAGTTTAAAACTGGCAAAGAATTATTTAAAAAATGAAGATAAAGAAATTTGTGTTCAATTAATTATGGCGGACGCACTCAACACACCATTTAAAGATGAAACATTTGATATTGTATTCCATCAGGGATTACTTGAACATTTTAAAAATCCATCATCGTTAATAAAAGAGAATTGTAGAATTCTAAAAAAAGATGGGTTATTGGTCGTTGATGTTCCACAAACCTTTCATATCTATACATTGATAAAAAATATTCTGATGTTATTAAAATTATGGTTTGCAGGCTGGGAAAGACAGTTTACAATTGGTTCACTTGGTAATTTGTTAAAAAGCCATAATTTAGAAGCGATACACTACTATGGTGATTGGTCAAGACCCGGAATAATTTATAAAATCTTCAGAGAAATTTTATTGCGTTTCAAAATTTCATTACCAATGTATCCTGAATATTTTGGCAAACTCACGAAAGGATTTTATGGCCTTCAATATATTCTAAGGCATAAAAAAATCTTTTTGTATACCGTACTTTCCATTGGCATTATCGCTCGCAAAAAATGACAGATTTCCGATAGCAGTTTTTTTGATTCAAATCGGTCTATTGACTTTTAATAAATTCTGGATATAATACTTTATATTTGATCGTTCTTTGAAAATATAAGCTCATCAAGAGAGGCTGAGGGACGGGCCCTGTGACGCCTCGGCAACCGGTTCCATATTCTGGAACGTCTTGGTGCCAATTCCCGCCCGAATAGGGAGAGATGAGTGCTGAACTCAAAAACAAACCTTCCCAAGTTCGGGGAGGTTTTTTGTTTATCCACTCATCCCCCTGCTTAAATATAAATTCTAAATCCGAAGCACCGAAAGATTCTTAGGTCGTCTCTCGGTTTAGAAATGCGAAAAGGTTTGCTTAGATGGTTTGGTCGGTGAAGAATGAAAAAGAATCTCCAAATCGCTTTTCACAAGCGAATGCTTGGTGCTTGGGGTTTAGGATTTGGAATTTTTTATAAAAAAGGGGGTATAATGACAAAAACCATTGATGAGATAAATGATAAAATAAAAAAAGGCAAGGCGGTGGTTTTCACCGCCGAGGAGATAATTGATGTAGTAAGAGAAAAGGGACTGAAAAAAGCAGCAAAAGATGTTGATGTTGTTACCACCGGTACCTTTGGACCTATGTGTTCATCAGGTGCATTCATAAATCTTGGGCATACCAAGCCGAGGATGAAAATAACAAAAGCCTGGTTAAATGATATTGAGGTTTTCTGTGGAATTGCAGCGGTTGATTTATATATTGGTGCAACCCAGATACCTGAAAGTGATCCGGCAAATACTGAATATCCAGGTAAGTTCAAATATGGCGGTGGTCATCTAATTGAAGACCTCGTTGCGGGTAGAAGAATAAGAATAAAGGCGCTCTCCTATGGAACAGACTGTTATCCAAGAAAAGAATTAAAAGGTGAGTTTACCATAAAAGACATAAACGATGCTTTTCTATTCAATCCAAGGAATTGCTATCAGAATTATAATGTTGCAGTAAATACAGGAAAAGAAAAAATTTATACTTATCTTGGCATATTGAAACCAAACCTCGGTAATGCAAACTATTGCTCTGCAGGGCAATTATCGCCACTATTAAATGACCCTGAATACAGAACCATCGGGATTGGCACACGAATATTCTTAGGTGGTGGGATTGGGTATATTGCCTGGCATGGGACCCAACATGATCCGACGATTTTAAGGAATAAAAAAGGTGTTCCGGTAAGTGGTTCAGGAACAATTGCCGTTATCGGTGATTTGAAACAGATGGAGCCTAAATGGTTAAGGGGTACATCAGTAATTGGTTATGGTACGACCCTCACAGTCGGCATTGGAATCCCTATCCCCATCCTTGATGAAGAAATCCTGAAGGCAACCTGTATCACTGATAAAGATATTATTGCACCAATAATTGACTATTCTTATGACTACCCCAATCTGACAGGGCGGGTCATCGGTGAAACAGATTATGCCTCATTGAAATCCGGTAAGATTACAATCGGAAAGAAGACAGTTCCAACATTTCCTATTTCCAGTTATCCTAAGGCAAAGGAGATCGCAAAGGTCTTAAAAAGATGGATACAAAAGGGCAAATTCTATCTAACCGAACCGGTCCAGAGATTACCCGGAAAGGAATCAGGAATAAAATTTAAACCCTTCAGGGGAAAATACAGATAAGGAGGTAAAAATGCAGGTTTCAAAGAAGGTCGTGCTCCATTTTCCAGAAAATTTAGTTGAAAAGCCAATAACTTATGAACTCGTTAAGAATTATGACATTGTTTTCAATATTTTGAAGGCAAGTGTCGCAGTTGATGGCGGTGAAGGATTATTATTATTAGAGCTTACCGGCACTGAAGAAAATTTGAACAAAAGTCTGAAATACCTGAAAGAGATTGGAGTCAGGACTGAACCATTAACCCGGGATATTCAATGGTCTAAGGATGATTGCATAATGTGTGGCATATGCTCAAGCATCTGTCCAACCCATGCATTCTATTTAAGACCGCCAGAGATGAAACTGACATTTGAACCTGAAAAATGCATTGGCTGTGAAGAATGCCTTAAGGTCTGTCCTTACAATGCGATAAGATTGAAACTGATATAATGAAGACAGAGCTGTATATTCCCCGCACCTATCGTGAGTCTTGCTATAACAAAAGATTCTTTCATTTCACAGTTCGGCAAAAAGAAAGTGATTTGTTTATCTTGGCGAAGCATGATTTAACCCTGCAGGCAAACATCATTCTTTCGCAGCTGCGAGCCGACATAGAATCTTACATTGAGTTAGATAAAGATTTTCTGACCGCGTTAAAACCAATCCAGATTTCACAATTAGCGCCAGAGATAATAAGAGATATGGCTATCGCGGGTAAAATAATGAATGTCGGTCCAATGGCAGGAGTTGCTGGTGCAATCAGCGAGTATGTCTGCAGATATCTTGCCCAATTCTCTGATGAGGTAATTGTTGAAAATGGTGGTGATAATTTTATAATAAGTAAAGAACCTGTCACGATTGCTATCTATGCAGGAAACTCTCCATTATCAATGAAAATAGGAATCGAAATTGAACCGCATCCTCAGGGTATCGCGGTCGCTACCTCATCAGGTACCGTTGGGCATTCTTTAAGTTTTGGTAATGCGGATGCAGTAACAGTCTTAGCACGTTCAGGTAGTCTCGCTGATGCAGGTGCGACGGCGATATGCAACATGTTGAAAACTGAAAATGACATAACAATGGCACTTGATTTCGCCGGGGCAATTCCTGAAATCCTTGGGGTGGTGATCATCATCGGTGAAAAAATCGGGGTAAGAGGAGAAATGATAAAATTAAAATTAATCAGTAATTAAACATATTTTCATAATCACCATTATCTTCTGTGCTATTTATTAGTAGCCCTAGGCTGTTATTGTTTTACTTATTATTTTCTAAAAATTTTTCTAAACCAGTTTATTATTTTTTTAAAATCAGATTTAGCCGTATAATATAGATTCCACCAGATTGAGTTTTGTTTTTGAACATCTGTGGTATTCTGTATCCATTCAAGAATATATGCAGTTCCTGTAGCGAAGATGAGGCTGAAAAAACCAGTGAGAATTAAAATTTTTAATCGTCTTGGGGAACTTTTCTTTTCAGGGGGGGAAGCTCTATCTAAGATTTGAATCGTGGGAGTATCTTTTGCTTCCATAATCTTTGCCTGTTCATATTGTTGAGTTAAGAGCTCATAAACAGCCTCCTGAACCTTTACATCCCGGAGAAGTCGAGCATATTCTAATGATAATGCAGGTAATCGAGCGAAGGGAACAGAAAACCCAGCACCAAATTCTTTTTTTGACGTATCTTGGGAGCCGAACTCAATTTTTGAAAGTTGGTTTTTTAATTCTCTTAATTCACGGTCTATATTTGCAACATAGGGGTTATTGAGATTACTTGCTGAAGATACTGCACCTTTTTGGACCTCACGAAGAATTATTTCACTTTTTAATTTCGCGATGGTTTCAATTGCATTTTTAATTTCAACATCTAAAGCAACAGTGCGATGTTGTTCTTGAAATTTTTTTAATGTCTCTTCGGCTCTGGTTAAACTATCCTGCGTTTCTTTCAATCTTTGCTCAACAAAGATTCTGTATTTTTTACCGGTAGTCATTGCAGTTTCTCTATTGAATTTATCAAGTTCTTCAATAAAAGCGTTCGCTATTGCAGCAGCTAAATTTTTATCTTTGTAAGTAACTGAAACACTAATTATTCCAACTGCAGAAACCCTTATCGCTGTTATCTCTTCTAACATTCTACCAGCATCTGCCTTGGTTCTTGCTCTAAATTCTTTCTTTAAATTAAACCTGTTAATTATCTCTCCTTTTATCCTGTCGCTTTTCATAATTGCAGCGTAAAGATCTGACGGTGTGGACATACCGGGTATTCCACCCAGCTGGGAGATTTTGGAGAGCGTGGAAGATACATTTAATCCAAGCAAACCAAACAGCGCGTCTTGCTCTAAGTTAGGTGGCATAATACTTGCAGTTGCTGTATATTTAGGAGGAATAAGGAAACTAATTATAATTGCTGCCCCACAAGCTATTAAAAAAGATTTAATAATAAAATTCCGCCATTTAATTATGGTAATCAAATGTTTATAAAATGGTTTAGGGGTTTTTTCTTCCATAATGAAATGATATA
>JBDRWA010000053.1:0-13923 GCA_039802145.1 Caldifarciminota bacterium
TGTGTAAGGCATAGATTATTCCCATATTGGAATAATATACAATATTATATGTGGTATCTAATTCAGACGCCTTTTTAAAAGACTCTTCTGCATACAGCAATTCATCAGGCTCGCCCCTTAACCGAAAAGATGGTTCTGTGTAATAGACAGTCATAAACAAAACAGGGGGGGATTCCATCTTTGACATTGCTTCAAAAAGATAGGCAGTCCCTAAATTCGTCCAGCCCCAGGCACTGTTGGAAAAAGTGGTGGTGAATAATTTAAAATACTTTATTGCATCGTTGTACCGACCTTCGTTCAATGCCTCTACACCAAAATACCACTGGTCAAAATCCCGCTCAAGTTGCGCCCGTACTTCATATAGTCTTGCAATGCGTTCGGTGGCGCGGGGATGGTCGTTATATTTTTCATCCCCGGGCGGGGTTTCGCCATATAATTCACGCATTTTTTTGTAAAACTTTATAATTGATTCAAAATCGTAGCCTGCCCGCATTGCATAAATTACCCCGTATTCATCGGCTTCAAATTCTTGCTCACGGTTATAGCCTCTCTGTAAAATTTGTGCAACATCTTCCGGGATATATGAAGTTCCAACCTTGATAAAATTCTCCAGTCGCAACATTGCAACTGAATGGCGCAGGTAGATATGGGCAAGTTCATGTCCCAAAATACCTGCGAGCATTGACTGGCTTTCCTCGGTTTTTAATGAATCAATGGCAGTGATCAATCCTAATGTTACATAAATAGGCCCTGCAGGCAGAGCAAAGGCATTTATGGCATCAGTATTTAATATCTTGCATTCAAAAACTGTTCTCAAATCTGATACCCTCATAACATTTTGGGCAATAGGTTTTATACGATTAACAAGAATTGTATCATTTATTAAACCAGTCGCTTCTTCTATATGTTTTGCGGCATCCTCGCTCGCCTTAATAATAAACGAAGGACCTGGACCAATTTGTTGGGCATTTGAGAATATTAGGATAAAAAAAATAAGATGGACAAACTTATTCATAATTCCTCCCGGGGGCACGGGATTCTACCGTGCCCCCGTTGTTTGATTTAATCCCAGAGATTCCAGGTAAATGTCTCGCCTTCACCGATGTCGCGATAAATCGGACCCCAGTAGTAATCAGTATAAGTACCTTCCGCATAGAGCTTTGTATAACCTTCCCAGATTTTGAAATATGAATAATATCCTGGCGAAAGTGTTCCTTTATACCAGCCATCAATGTAAACATCTATCGTCCAAGAGGAATAATTATTCACCCGCACCCAGCAATAACCCCGGGTTGTGCCGGCAAGCGCCTCATAATCTTTGGCAAGTTTGGTAAACTCATCTGCCTTTGTCTTATTCCCTGCATTTGTATAAAATTCTGCAACCAGCTTGGCGAGCTTTGCATTCTTCTGGTCTTTTGCCAGGTCACCAACCTCATTAAGCAATGCATCGCTGGTAATTACTGTACTTTTCTTTCCCGACATCTTCTCTGCAAGCATTAGTAACTGCGTAGCAGCAAGCAAGTCAAAACCATCCTTTTGGTGTCGGGCATTATCAATCATCTCACCAATATCGGCAAGAAAATCATAGGTCGGGTCAAACTCATCTTGGATATTTTTATATTTCAGTTTTTCTACTGTCAATGGAGCTGACCCGGTCTTCTCCTCGACACCTTTACCACCTTTTTGGGCATAAACAAGCCCGGGGATAATGAGTCCAGCAATCAATAAGATTGCTATTATTTTGGTTATGGCTTTCATTATACCTCCTTTGTTTCTATTGCCAATCACCAATAACTACAAACGGTGCCCAGAAGAATGGTTTATCAAAGTATTCCTTTTTCATCAACCACCTCTGGGCATCGCAGAGTGCCTTTGTTTTGTCTGCACCCCTTAGGTTCTTATAAAACTGTGCCATCAAAAGTGCAGTTGATACATCACTTACCTTCCATAAAGAGGCAATGACTGATGGGGTGCCGGCATAGATAAAGGCACGACTTAATCCAGTAAGTTCATCACCCAAAAAAGCACCTTCTGAAAAACCGCGCAACTGACCGGTTTCGCAAGCGGAAAGAGTAACAAGGTATGCATCTATCTCCATATTAAATATCTCCCTGACCTTCAATTCACCATCATTCTCTCCATCCTTGGAAAGAATTATCCTTGATTCAAGTGCCGAATCACCCGGGGCAAGTTTTCCGTGAGTGGCAAAATGGATGATGTCATAGTCTTTAAGATATTTTTTTGCATTTGTCTCTGAAGGTTGGGGTGATGAGCTATCTTTGTCTGAAAAAATCGTGAGATTTTGTAGTCCTCCAGTTTTCGCGATTGAGTCCTTTTCCGCAATCGTTCCGGGCAGGGGTAAATCAAACCAATCTGGGTGTTCTGAAAAATCTGATTTGGCAAAAATTATAGATTTATTCTTTTTTAGTTTATTTTTATTATGGGCAATCTCATATACCGAGGCAGATGGGGCATAAAATATATCATAATCATCAATTAAGAGTTTCTTGGATTCTTTATCAATCATTATGGTGGCAAAGGGGAGATTATGTATAATGCCGTATGGAATAATACAAAGCCTTTCTTTTCCTTTTATTTCCGACATCACCGGGGCAATTAAATGTAAATAAAACCAATTTGATAGTTCCGCAAGTTCATTATCATCATAGTTTACCCTACGCCTGATTACTTTACGGTAACGGTCAACCTTCTCATAGATTTCAGCATGCTTTGCATCCATTTTTTTAATTCCCACTCTCTGATTGGTAATCGCAAAGATATAACCATTATCAAAGCCAATAAAATATTCAACGACTGCAGTCTGGTCCTCCATAATAGACTGAAGTTTTTTGATATCAATAGGCTTTGTTGATTTCAAAATTTCATAATCAGGAAATCTTTCTGACATCTCTTTTATTATCCGGTTGTGTTCGATAATCACATCTGCCTGTTCAGGCATTCCGGACAGAAATTCTATCTTCTTTTCCAGGGCTTGTTCCTGCTTAATTAATGATCTTATCTTAGGGTCAAGATTTGTTTTCTGGGCAATATCAATACCGGAAATCAAATCTAAAAATGCCCGTGATTTGGCGCCTTCTGCATATTCAAATGCCTTTTTTGCATTCCCCATTTTATAATATAAATTTATGAGTTCTTCGTATAATACAATCTTATTTTCAAAGAATGCTGAACGAAATTCCTGACTGACAATCCTGCCGCGCAGGTTTTCAACAAGTTCCACCGCTTTGGTCAAAGAATTTATTGCCTCGTCAATCTGCCCTGCCTTGTGCTGGGCAAAACCGAGGTTTGATAGAACTGATGCCTGCCAGTCTTTTCGATTCATATTTTCAATTATATTATACCCATCCTGATATGATTTTATTCCCTTGTTGTAATCACCGGAAAGGACAAATATGTTACCCAAATTACAATAGACCTTTGCCTGTCCAATACTATCCTGAAGGAATTTATATAAATTTAATGCCTTTTGGTAATTCGCCTGCGCAAGTTTAAAATCCTTCTTTTTTTCATAAAGAATACCGAGATTATTATAAAATAGTGCCTCATCCTTCTTGTCTTTTAACAAAGGTCTTGTCAGTTCATAAAAATATAATGCGGAATCAAAATATGTATTATCTGTTGACGAAAGTAAAATGTAAGTATAGCCTAAATTCTGCAATGCCTCAATCTTCCAGGAAATATTGCCTGTTTTATCAAAAATTTCTAATGCTGATAAGAACTTCTCCAAAGCCTGACGATACTTTCCCATATCAAGATAAAGAGTGCCCAAATTGTTCAACAATTCGCCTTCACCGAGTGCAATCTCTTTTTCCTGTTTGATGCCTGCCAGTAAGGTCAAAGATTTTAATAGATTCTCATAGGCAATGTCATAATCACCGAGCCTGCGATGAATATTACCCATCTCCCGATAGGCATCTGCCGCACTTTTTTGATAACCCAATTCCAGTGCAAGTGAACAGGACTGATTAAAATATTTCAGGGCACTATCGGCTTCTGCCAGTTGGATATATAAACTCGCAAGGAAATAATAACCATCAATGATTCCCTTTTTATAATCTATTGATTTTGCCTTATCTATCGCGGTTAAAAGATTATTCTTTGAACTATTGTATTCATTTTTCGTTAAAGAAACCCGTGCCAGCATCAGGCGAATGGTTATTTCATCCATTAAATCATCCGGCGTTTTCTCTTTTATCAAGTTCTGACTTCTTAAAGCATTATTAAAATTTTTTTCTGCCTCGGTAAAATTTCCTTGATAAAATGCGATCGAACCGAGGTTTAAATAAATCTTCGCCTGACCTGGATAATAATCATTTTCTTTGAAGATATTCAGTGCCTGATTGTA
The DNA here is from genome assembly GCA_039802145.1 of Caldifarciminota bacterium. Lineage (GTDB taxonomy): Bacteria > Hydrothermota > Tepidihabitantia > SM23-42 > JAOAFX01 > JAOAFX01. The sequence goes on from JBDRWA010000053.1 coordinate 4,367, forward strand.
ATAATCTACTGCAAGACTTAGGTCTCCGAAAGAAAGAACAATATTACCAAGCCCTTTAAGGCACAATCCTTTATCAATCCCTTGCGCAAAATTTAATATCTCTTTATAAATACTCTCTGCCTTTGAAAAGTCTTCTACATAGAACAATGAATCTGCAATTTTAATATTCGGATCAATTTCATAGGCAGGAGATAATAAAAAGAGAAAACAGATTATTAAAAAAGATTCCTTTAATCCCCTTTTATCAAGGGAGAATTGAAGATTTATGAATTTGTAATCGTTTTTCACTTTTCCTTTCCGGTAAGTTCCTCATACCGATCCAGATACCTATTTCCAATTTCGACAAGTCCATATTTGTTATAGAGTAGGGAAAGGGACTTGAGAATTAAAGGTTCATTTGGCTTTAATTTTAATGATTCTTCATATGCCCTAATCGCATCAAGAATCAACCCATTCTCTTCATATATACGCGCACTCAAATAGTTAAGTGTAAAAGAATCGGGATTTTGCGTTTTGATATTGTTAAGGGCAGTTATAATATTTGACACCACCTCAGGCTTCAAAATCTTAAAGAATCTTTCAGCAGAATTCAAAGTGTCATTTCCTTTCAGGGCAAAAATCTTTAGAAGATATGAACCAGGCGCGAGTTCAGGGACATCTTCAGGATATTTCAAAAATGTATCGGTTGAGGTCTTTTGCCAGATTATATTCCCCATTTTCTGAACTACAATACTATATTTCTGTGCATTCTGGAATTTATGCCATATAAAATCTGGTTTATTCGTTATTAAAGCTGTATTACCTGGCTCAATGACCCTTAAGGCAAGGCTATCTTCTTCACCACGAACAAGGATTTTGACACCAGCCCTTTCACCAGTTGTACTGAAGGCAAACAGAGAAGAAAGGACCGAAGGAGGTCCACCAACATCTTCCTGATTTTCACCTCCCCGCTGGGTGGTATCAATTGATGTTGAAACCTCTATCCTGGTATTTGAACCGAACGAAGCAATCTTTCCATCATTGTATAGCAAAGAAACTTCTGAATTTTCATTAGTTATCAAACTGTCGTTCAAAAAAAGACCGTCTTCAAGTGTTGCGGTTGTGCATTTCTTAGTTGTATATCTATAAACTTCAACATTACCCTCAATGGCGGTAATTATGGCAACAGGTCTAACACCCTTCTCCCCGGCTAATTGAGCCGATATAATCCATATCAGGGGCAATAATTTTAGCATCTTTCTCCTTTCAATTTAATATTACAATGAGGGCTTGAAAAATATTCCTTTATTATATTTAAAGTTAATAATATGTCAATAGGTTCACTCGCAAAAATGACCAAACCTTTCTTTTGGCTCTTGATAAATGGGTTTTTCCTTATTGATTTTTTTAAAATTTTTTATATAATAAATTATGGCTGAGGAGAAGAAAGAAGAACAAAAACTTCTTGAGAAACCGGTGCCGATTCGGGATATTTTGCTTATGACGATATTATCCCTTGAAGGCAAGGCATGGGCATATCTTGGCTTGACAAGCCATCCTGAAACTCAAAAACCACAGAAAGACCTGGCCGAGGCAAAACTTGCGATTGACTCAATTGATGCGCTGTTCAAAATTATGGAACCCATTTTATCTAATGAGGAAAAGAAAGATATCCAGATTCGTCTGACAAACTTGCGGTTAAATTTTGTAAAAGAATAGATTGAAAAAATTAGAAAAATAGAGTGAAAAGTGCTGGAAATTTATGGTATCAAAGGTATCATAAACAGATTGCCTTATTTAGCCTCAGTGCCTGTGTCTGCGCTGTCTATCTCTTCTCCCTCTGCCCCACGGTCTATCTTATTGACTCGGGCGAACTCGCAGGGGTAAGTTGGACACTGGGAATTGCCCACCCCACCGGTTACCCACTTTATACATTAATTTCTTACTTTTTTGCCCATCTTCCGGGTGAGCCAATAAAAAACCTCAATATCCTTTCCGCCGTATTCTCTCTTATTGCATTAATATTTTTATATTTGAGCATAATAAAAATTACCAATAACAAGGTCATTGCGGTTCTTATTGCCTCTTTATATGCCTTTTCGCCAACCATCTGGAGGGTATCAATTACCAATGAAGTCTATCCACTAACCGGACTCTTTTGTATCCTGTTATTATATCTTCTATTTACCTTAAGGGATATAAAAGGATACTATTTTCTGATGTTTCTTATGGGACTTTCCTTTACCAATCATTTTAGTATCTTTTCCCTTGCCCTGCCCATTTTCTTCTATCTTCTAATCGCCTTTCGTCCCTCCCTGAAACAGATTATAATTGGTATTGGATTTTCTCTCGTCGGGATTTCGCTTTATCTCTATCTTCTATTCAGAACCCAGGGCGGTGCAGAACTTGCCTGGGGGAATACCTGTAATCTCCAGCGTCTCTTTTGGCATCTATCCGGCAGACAATACCAGGTCTGGATGTTTTCTCTAACTTTAGAAGAAATCTTTGCCAATCTAAAAGAAGGTGTGGGCTTTTTACTGCGCGATTATTTATATATTTTTATCTTCTTCCCAATTGCTGGTTTTTACTTTCTGTTTAAGAACATCCCCAGATTATTCTGGCTATTTTTTATAGCATTTCTTTTGAATCTTTTATATACTATAAACTACGCCATCCCGGATATTGAGCCTTATTACATCCCAGGACTTGTTGCACTTTTAATTACTTCCTCATATGGGCTCAAGAATTTTCAAAGGTTTTTAAAATCTTTTCTCACCATTCCCATCGTTATCTTTTTAATAGTCCTGAATTATCGCGATTGCAGTCTGAGGAATAATTACTTCGGACTTGATTATGCCCACAGTCACATCGCCCAATTGCCATTAAATAGTCTTTTAATCTGCTCTTACTGGGATATCTATTCGCCAACGATTTACCTAAGGAAGGTTAGAGGTCTTTACAAAGACCTGATTATTATTGACAAAGAATTATTAAGAAGAACCTGGTATTTGGATTACCTGAAAAGGGAATACCCCGAATTCTATCAGAGGGTGGAACCAGATATTAATGAGTATCTAACAGAACTTTATAAATTTGAATATGGCATACCATATAATCCTTACACGATTCAGGAGAAGTATATAAAGATGATTGAAGGGTTCGTTTCAGTGAAGGAATCTGTCGGTGTCTTTTTTGCCCTGCCCTTCCCTGACCGGGATTTGAATCAGGTAAAACCCGATTATTACCGTATTCCCTATGGATTAAACTATTTTATTACCAGGGATACAGTCAAGATCGCCTTTGACTTTTCAAAGATTTCAATCAGAATGCCTTCCCTAATTAATGACCGCCGGCTTGGATATGATTTTGGAATGGTAAAGAATATGGTGAATAACAATATAATTTATCTGAATACAATTAAGAATTTTCCTGCAGCAGAACAGGCACGATTATGGTTAAAAAGATTTACTCAACAATGATAATCTGATTCGGACTCTTTAAGACCATTTCGGGTTTTCCTTGATATTCTTTTATCAATCCGGTCACCCTAACCTTCCGATTTAGATAATAATCTTCCGGATTTTTAGGGAATTTGTAAAAATCGCTGGCAAAGATTACTGCGGTGAAGTATCGCTTCCAATCTTTATGAAAATTTAAAAAACAAACTTTACCGGTATTATTTGTGGCAACAATCCTGCCCTCTACAGTTTTAATCTTACCGTAGTATTTTTCCGCATCCTGCCAGGAAATGATCTCTTTTTTGTCATCTTCAATCTGTGATATCTTTATATACCTGCCCGTAGTATCTGGAAGTTGGAAAACAGGAAAATTCCACAACCCGCGTTTATTTCTGATTGCAATCTTTTCCAACTCTTCAAGTTGTTTTTTATACAAAGTATCCGGTGGATAGAATCTTGTCTCTGCAAATCCCATTCTGACCATCTCCGCATTGATGAATCTATCATCAAGAAATACATATCTCAAAAGACGATTATAGTCATCCCTTTCTGTAACATCCCTTCTCATACGTACCCTTTTATTCAGAATGAGAAGCGCAAGAAAATCTTTTGCAATATCACCACCCGGTTCACTCATTTCCGGGGCATTTATGCCCAGAAGTCTTACTGTCTTACCGTCTTCGGTCTTGAATGTGTCGCCATCAATAATTTCGGTAACCTTCTGCGTGTTTGCACAAAAGATACAAAATAAAATAAAAAACAAGAAGACTTGTTTTTGCATATTAAATTATAATCAAATTATTTTATCTGTCAAATAATTGTATTGATTATTTTTAAAATTTTGTTATAATTAAAAGATGTTTTTTATATTAATCCTTGCCCTTCAATATCCAAAGGAGACAAATCCCGTAAAGATTATCTTTGACACCGGAATAACTTTGTATCAGAAATTCATCTCTCCATCTCAAGGCGATGTCTGCAATTTTTCACCATCCTGTTCAAACTTTGGCAGGCAGGCAATTAATAAATATGGAATTTTCTGGGGTTCCTTGATGACTGCCGACCGCTTAATGCGCTGCCATCCCGGGGCATTTGACCATTGTGATTCCTACTATTCAGGTATAAAAGACTACAAGGTCTATGACCCCATTGAAAATAACTACATCTTCGGCAAAATTCAAAAATCAGATACGCTGAAATCAGAATGGTAACTTTATCTGTTATTTACCTTATAACTCAAGCGAATCTCTTTGAGCCAGTGAATATCCTTAAATTTGCCGACTATTTATATCTTGAGGGTGATTATCAATCGGCATTGAATGAATACCGAAGATATATATTTTTAAGCAACAGCCTGAAAGGAGAAATTCACGAAAAAATCATTGATTGTCTGATAAAACTAAAAAGGTTTAATGAAGCATTGATGGAGTGCGAAAAAATAGAAGATACTACAAAAGTTAATTACACAAAGGGGTTTATTTATTTTCTAACAGGAAAATATGACCGGGCGCGAGAATATCTGGTGAAAATAGAAAATAATTCTAAATTTGATGCAAAGAAACTCATCGGTCTAAGTTTTGCCTATGAATTTAGATTTTTAGAGGCAGAAGGATTCATCAGTCTGCCCAAGCCGTTACCCAAATACAAGAGTCCAATTCTTGGTGGAGTATTTTCTCTATTTCCGGGTGGTGGCCATTTCTATTGTGGTAGATTGGGGGACGGCATCTATTCTCTGTTGGTTGTAAGCACAGTATCCGCTCTTTCTTATTATTATTACAAATCAAATGAGGACCTTAAATTTGGAATTTCTGTTAGTGCAACAGTATTGTTTTATAGTGCAAGTATCTATGGTGGTATAAATGCGGTTCGGAATTATAACTACTACCAGAATGAAAGGTACTTACAAGAAATATTAAAGGAAAATCCATAGATTGAGATGTTTGTCGTATTCTTTTTTACCCAATTCAACCTTGCCGATTCTTTGTTTAACAATAAATATTTTGACCTCGCTGAGATTGAATATAAGAGGTTATTTTTCTTTGATTCCAATTTAGTTGGGGATAGGAAAATGCGTTTGAATCATACCATTTCGGTTCTTCACACCAATCCAATGCGGGGATATGAAGAGGCGCAGAGATTACTAAACAACTTTGCTGAGTTGGACGAGGAATCAAAAATTAACCTCGGTATCTCGCTCGGTGAATGTGGCTTCCACTCTTTTGCCATTGAAGTCCTCTCTCAGACAGGTGAAAAGAAATGGACCGGTTATTATTGTTTATTGAATGGTCAATATAACAAGGCACGAACTCTCTTCCTTGAGGCAAATGCATTTGAACTCGTCCAGGAATTAGATTGTTTTAATAGAATTTTTCTAAAATCTCCAGTTAAGGCGATGCTTATGTCAGTGTTGGTTCCGGGCACCGGTGAACTCTATGCAGGCAATTTGAGGTTGGCTGTTTTTGATTTTCTTTTGACTGCAGGAAGTGGATATCTTTTTTATAATGCAGTTAGAGGAAAAAAATATGTTGATGCCGGATTGATTCTGAGTATTTTCTTTAACCGGTTTTATTTCGGCTCAATCTCAAACGCCGGACGAACGGTCCAGAAAAAAAACGAAGAAAATAGAAAAAAATGGCTGGCTGAGTTCCGAAAGAAATATTTTAATAAATAGAAACTAACCAGTTACTCCTCAATAACCCGGAATTCGGTTCGGCGGTTCTTTGCCATTCCTTCTTCAGTATCATTGGGTGCAATGGGCTGAGTATCAGCATAGCCCCGGGCAATCAAACGCTCGGGGGCGATATTAAATTTTTCAATGAGATATTTTCTTACCGCCTCAGCCCTTGCCAGTGATAACTCCCAGTTTGACGGAAATTCTGCTGTATTTATTTCCCGCGGGTCGGTGTGACCACTCAATTCTACTTTTATATCGGGATTGTCCAATAGAATCCTTCCTGCCTCGTCAAGGAATGGCAAAAATTCGGGTTTTATGTCTGCCTTCCCGGTATCAAAATTTATACCTTTTAGGACAATCTTCTCCCGCTTTTTAATTAAATAAAACTCTTTCTCAGTCAACTTTCCGGGCTCAATCCTCACCGAGCAGGTCTGAGCAATATATCTCGGGTCTTTACCCGAAACGGTTAATGTATAAACTCCAGGGGGTAAATCGCGTAGGACAAATGTCCCAGAAATAGAATCATTATCCAATGTGCCTATTGCCATCCCTTTGTATAAGATTGTTGCACCGATTGGCCTCTTGGTTACTGCATCAAAAACAATCCCCCGTAAAATTCCAGGTTTAATTTTATAGAGACTGATTATTTTTTCAAATCTACCTTCAGGCTGGATATAAACTGAATCCAAATTCTGGGGATAGCCAGAGACGAAGGTGCTGATTGTAATTATTCCGGATGGAATATTTTTAAATTCAATCTTCCCGGTTTTGTCGGTCTTGTAATTTCCTTCTTTGACACCGGTCAATATGAGGTTTGCCTCAAGCGGTTCTTTCGTATCACCGTCAATCACAGTAATTCTTAAGAAATTGGCACCTTTAATTATTCCCAAGCCACCCGATAAACTAAAACGATGGGTAATGCCCAATTTACCATAAGGGACAAAAGCATAATCAAATCTCAAACCAGAATATTTTACACCAAAACCAGTGGTTAAACCAGACATCCAGCCCAACTCTGATATACTATAAGGACCACTACGCCAGCCCGCACGAATGCTTAAAAACGGATTGATATTATACTCGGCACCCCAATTTGCCCGAAGGATGTTGTCGGACGGCAGAGTTAAATCAAGTAAAAGATTTAAAACTTTTATCCGTTGATAGACTAAGCCAATCTTTATCTCTGAAGGGAGGTCAGTCCGATAACTCAAATTCTTTATCACACCACCAAACTGGAAATTGCTCCTGGAAATAAATTTCCCACCTAGTTCAAACGCAAAATCATAATGGCGCTCTTCATACAAATCATCAATCATTGATTTCATAACCAAACCATAGGCAACTTTTTCCTTCATAACTTTTGCATATCCAAATTGAAATACACTACTCCACACATTGCCGACCCCCTGCGGATTATTATTCTCATCCCAGATTTCAACACCCCTTACTGAAGAATAGACACCGCTCAATGCCACATAACCATCAAGACCGGGCATACCGAAGATGAAGAACTCATCCCGAATGTCCTGGAACCATTCTTGGTGTGAGATAAAAAATTGCATTTCTTTTATACTTGCCAGACCTGCTGGATTCCAGTACAGGGCGGTAATATCATCAGATAGACCAACAAATGCCTCACCCATTGCTACCGGTCTTGGTCCAACACTTATCTTTAATAATGGATACATTGTAGTACCGATGTCATTATTAGAAAATATTGCAAAGAGAAAAGGAATCAAGGCCATCTTTACTCCTCTGTTTTAATCTTTTTCTATTAAACTCAATGTGCAATACAAAACAAGTTCAACATCATTAAATGCCATCTTGTTTCTCCTTTCGAATAGAATACCTTTCCATAAAATGAGGGTGCCCTTTTTTGTCCGAGCACAGAAGACATCTCCCTATCTCCCTGTTTTTTCTTTTTCATGATTGATATCCTTTTGTCCCAGCACCAAAAGCCTTCCTCTGTGTACCAATTTCTTTCAATTCATCTTTGTCTTTTTTAAATCACTTTCAGATCGCGCCTCAGTTTCAAGGAGTGTTCTTTTATAATTTCCTTTTCAATCTCCATTTTTTGCCAATAAAAAAGTCCTGTATTCTTCTCTTTTCGCGCCGTTCCTCTTGCTACCGAAGAAAAAAACACCCCAAAAGTCCATAATTTTATTTTATTCAGAATTATTCATCTGTCAAGCTTAATATCTGAGGTTTTATCCACTTCTGCGTTATGGTTTAACTTAAGAATTCTGATTTTAAATAGAGAATGTGGTCCTAAACAAATTTTTGCCCAAAGGACCTTTCCGTTATCTTTGAGTGTAACCAAAAGTTGGAATTTGAGCGATAAAAATGCTTGAAACCCGGAATTTCTTTGATATCTTGTGGTCTTTCTTCATATTGTTAGTAAACCCGTTATTCATATAAGCACGCACAAAAATTCTAAAAACCTCAGATGAAATTTTTCAAAAATACTTATAGCGGAATTCCAGCTCAAGAAGATTTTGTATTTATGGTTTTTACAAAATCGCTGAGTGCTGATTCCCAGGACCTCATTTTTCGGTTAAAAAGGAATTCATAATTCCTTGAACCGAGTGGGGCAAAACGTGGGCGTGGTGCAGGTAGATTCAATTCGTTGGTCTTTATCGGATTTAATTCTGTAGCAAATTTCATCATTTCTTTTGCCTTTAAGGCAAAATCAAGCCAGGTTCCATAACCGGTATTGACAATATGATAGGTACCATAATTTTCTGATTTTATCAAAACGAAGATTGCCTCAGCAAGGTCTGGGATGTAGGTGAAAGAGCCAAATTGATCACAGATAACATTCACCGATAGGGGTTTATTCTGTTTTTCTAAAAATTGGGAAATAAAGGTCTTTGAATTTTTTCCAAATAACCAGGAGGTACGAACAATGTAGAAACGGTCATAAATCTCTCTGATGTAATTTTCGCCAATTAACTTTGTCCTACCATATACGCAGATTGGATGCGCAGGATCATATTCAAAATAAGGCTCTTCTGAATCGCCATCAAAGACAAAATTTGTGCTTGTATAAAGAAATCTTGCGCCAATTTTCTTTGCAATAGTTACAAGCCCCAAGGTGGCCAGGGAATTAACCCGAAAGGCTATTTCTTTATTTATTTCACACTCATCCACATTACTGATTGCGGCAAAGTGGAGGATACAATCCGGATGATAGTTTAAAATTACATCGTTTGTCTTCTTAAAATCGGTTATGTCAAGTTGTTTGATATCAATCCCCCAAAAATTTACCTTTTCTCTTCTTAATAAATTTTGAATCTCACTACCCAGTGCCCCGGCAGCCCCGGTAATTAGAATCTTCACTTATAAATGTAGATTTTGGGTTTCTTCTTTTGTTAAACCAATCAGTTGACTAAAACCATAAAGCTGCATCAGTTCTTCGTAAATAAAAGTGGTCGTACAATTGGGAC
>JBDRWA010000054.1:0-13887 GCA_039802145.1 Caldifarciminota bacterium
CAGGCTGGCACAAGAGGCTGAAAAGACGCCAGCCTTTGCATCGGGATGCCAAGACCACAGCAATGATTATCACCCAGGTGCCACAATTGTTGAGACCTGCCGAGATTGATTTAAAACAGTTTGCGATTAAATAGGCTGGTCAAGGCTCGGCTCCGTTACAATTCTTTGTTAATTTCACAACCCCTGAAGGATTAAAGATTGGCGAAGCGGAGGTCTTAAATAAATTGCGTGCTGCTGGTATGTCTTACTACAAAACTAATTTGAGTAAGAAGCGGGTTAAGGTGATTCTGGAGATGGTTAAGGAGTTGAATTGGGTTGGTGATGATTATTTAAATGAGCTTGGATTAGAGGTGACGGAATTTGCTCAGGATGCCTTGAGAAGATTAGAAAGAAATAAGGCTTTGGAGGCACGGTTGACTAAGATGGCGAAAGGCTGGGGAGAAAAAGAGATTGAATTAGTCCGGACGATTCCTGGTTTTAACTGGGTTTTGGCCTGTTCCGTAGGGGCATTGATTGGTGATTTACGCCGCTTTGCGGGTTCCGGTGATTTTATTGTCTATTGTGGTCTGGTATTGTGTGAGAAAAAGAGTGGTAAAAAAGAGGCAAAGCAGAAGCGGAAGCGCAGGAACAAATTATTATCTCATGCCTTTCAATTGGCGGCGGTTGCTTCATTGCAGGGGAGTAAATTGTCGCAGGCATATTACCAGAAGAATTTAAACGATGGACGAAAGAAGAAACAAGCCCTGCGTGCCTTAGCAAAGAAGTTAGCGGAAATTGTCTATGCGGTCTTAAAAACAAGGAGTCCTATGATGAAAAAAGACACTCAGATTGACTATTCACTTTACATAGAGAATCAATCTACTTTATCACCTACAACCTTTATAAACAGATCAACTAATTCACCATCAAGTTGTTTATTCTTCACTAAATTCAGTTCTGCTATAGCCTCTTTGTGCGACTTCGCCTTACGGTATGGACGCTCTGAAACCATTGCATCATAAGTATCCGCCACCGCGATGATTCTCGCCAGAAGAGGAATCCTATCCCTGTCTAATCCTTCTGGATAGCCACTACCGTCCACCCGCTCGTGATGCGAGTAGACAATATCAAGCAACGGTTGAAATTCACTCACTGTACCTAAAATTTTCCTGCCAAGAATCGGATGATTCCTGATGTATCGCCTTTCCTTCTCATTCAATGGTCCTTTTTTATTCAATATACCATCGGGGATACCAATTTTGCCAATATCATGAAGAAGGCAGGCCTGTTTCAATATCTCAATTTCAGCTTCTGGCAGGTTAAGCCCACGGGCAATCCGCACTGCATAATCTGCCACCCGCAGAGAATGGCCAGCAGTATATTCATCCTTGGCATCCAATGTCTTGGCAATCAATTGAACGAATTCTACAAAACTCTTGTTTGACTTTGCGATGAGTTTTTCAATTTCTTCTTTTGATTTATTTAAACTTGCAAAGACCAGCGTATATTGGGATAGAAAAGACCAACCAAAGGCAATCATCATAATAATTAACCCAAACATAAACGGGTCTCTAATTTGTGCAATGAGCGGCCGGTTAAGAAATGTTCCGATAATATCAATTACGCCAAACAATATTAAAAATACCACACCCCAGACCATCGGTTTTGCATCAAGTAATCGGTAGGCAGCCGACCGCAAGGCATTCATTGCATCAAAAGTAATATAAATCGCAAAAAACACAAGCGATAAAATGACAAGATATAATCCAGGAGTTTTTACTGGCCGAATGGCACCGGCAAAATTGGTCATATTAGAAGTCACAAGGAGGTTAGTAAAAATCGTAAAAAAAGTTAATACAATTGCGATAATGAGTGTAATAATACTGAAGGTACTTTTGTATTTTCTATCGGTGATATTATAGATAAAATGAGGAAATGTGAAAAAATTGGCGAAGATGGAAGCAAACATAAATTTATTTCCGATTATAACACTTTCCGAATTGGAACTGATATCCATGAAGTAACTGGATATTAAAAAACCAGCATTCAATAAGAAGAATAATCCGGCATATCCAAATTTTTTGTCCCGCTGGTTTTTAAAATAGAGATAGAAAAGACCAAGTGCAATTAAAAGCACGACGCAAAAAAAACCAAAGGTCAAATGACTGACCAACATATTGTCAATAATATCTAATTTTTTCTATTTGTCAAGTGCCATTAATATCTTGAGGTACTCCGAGTTCTCCTTTAACTGCGTGTATGAAAAGTAAGCAAAACCTGAAAACGGAAGTTTCTTGATGAGTCTTAATTGTTCTTCAATGGTCTGTGCAGTCTGGCAATATATACCCAGCCCCACAACAATTTTTTGGGGGTCTTTAATTTTTTTTAAAAGATTACTGAGCGTTGGTTCAATCTCATTATCATAAGCCATCAGGCAGACAACATCAACATATCCATTACTTAGCCAGTTTAACCAATCCTGATAGTATTCATCACGTGCAACACGATAGTCGGGTTTTACTGCAGCCGAGCAGATAATTTCAGGTTTTATCTTTTTTATTCTTTTATTTATTCCAGCAACAAACTGGCTCAAATCATCACATATATAATTCTCCCATTTTATTATCAGGTCTTCTACCCCCCAGATTCCTAATCGTGACTTCAGGGAATCTGCGTAAAAAATAATTGGGTCGTAATAATATCGACGATAAAAACTGGTACGCAAATTCTCGTCATAGACAAAAATCCTGTGCGGATAGCGCACATAATCCAGATGAACACCATCAAAATCATAATCAGTAACTATCTCCTCTATTATTTTCATAAGATATTCCTTAACCATCGGATTGCCTGGTGCCAGAAAATAACCTTCAATCCCTTTATTTCTCAACTCCTCAGGACTATAGGTAAGAATTGAACCCTGTAGGTCCTTTACAAACCATTCTGGTGCAAAGTTCAATGGGTGTGCAGGGTTTTGTGTAAATTCTCCGTATCCCCAGAAATAGAATAGATTCACCCAGGCTGAGACCTTGATTCGGCGCCGATGTGCCTCTTTTAAAAAACATTTAAGCCAATTACTTTTCAGGTAATTTCTCTTCGGTGCCAATTTAGAATCATAATATGCCTCACCATTGGCAAATACCTGGAGAAAGATGTGATTAAATTCTCCGCCAAGATAGTCAAAGATTTTTCTATCATCGGTAAGTGCCCAGCGCGGAATCCAGATGCCTCTAAAGTCAATATTGTCTAAAAGCAACGCTATAATTAAACCCATTCTTAGTAATTTACTCAAACCAAGATGAAAAGTCAATGGCGTCATTTTTTAAATCTCTAAAAAGATAAAGAAGCAATGTGGAACGGTCAGAGTTTTGCTGTTGACATTTTACAAAAATTTATTATAATTATATGATGCAGGAGGCAAGATGCTAACTTTTTTCTTAATCACAACAATCGGCTTTGAATATCTCCTTGTTGATCCGATTGCCGGACGCGGTGGAATGGGTTATGGACTCGGCGGAGATGGCTATAGCCTCTTTTATAACCCTGCTGGGCTTGCCCTAAATGGCGGAAACTATTATTCAATATCTTACCTGAATTATATCGGCGGTACCCATTTTGGCTATTTAGGTTTAGAAAAAAAACAGTTGGGATTGGGAGTCAGATATTTTAATAGTGGTAGAATAAAAAAGACCAATGCCCAGGGTGAAGAATTGGGTTATTTTAGCACCAACTTCATTGACTTCAATTTAGGAAAGGGAATTATTATTAGTGATTTCCTCATCGGTGGTGCAATGAAATTGGTCTATGAGAAAATCGACACACTCTATTCCTGCGGTATTGGATGTGATATTGGAGTGTTATATTTCTTCCTAACAGAAAATATTCAGGCCGGCTTTACATTAAAAAACATCGGCACAACAATCAAACCATTTATTGAAGAAAAAGAGAGACTTCCATATGAGTTAGATCTCGGTGTTGTAAGAAAGTTCAATTCTGGATGGTTGGGAGTTGACCTGGTTAAACCCGGACTGCTGAATTTTGGTGTGCGAATTGGGTGTGAATATGAATTGACTTCAATCTTTGGTTTGAAAGTCACCTATACCAGTTTATTATCCCAGATAAAACAACAGACCGGGATGGATTTCCTTACTGGTATCAATGTTGGCTTTGAGATCAAAAAAGCCCCGCTGGTCATTAACTATATGTATACCCCTTATTTCTCCCTGGGCCAGGGGCATAGGATAACTCTTAAATTAGGAGGATAAATGTCAAAGATAACTTTTGGGTTAATTCCGGCAATCTTAATCATTCTGCTTTCAATATTTTTCTATCTCAGCCCTAAATTCTTTGGACAGAAACCGACAGATCAAAGAGAAGCGGTGAGTGAATTGGTGACCAAAAGATTCTTAAGCCTTGGGAATTCAATCGCCCATGCTACATTTGTTGTAGATGCAATCATTGAAGGTGATGAATCTAAATTAAGTGAAATAATTCAGACCCTGCGTAGGGATGAACCCGAGATTTTAAATATCTATTTTACTGATTCAAAAAATAATATAATTGCCGCTTCAGAATCTAACGTTGTAGGTAGTACATATGGCTCAAATATTCTTGGTTCAATGCCTTATGCTATAAAAGAAAAGTCTGATGGCTATGAGTGCGGTTTCAGTATTGGAATTGAATCAAGGAGATTTGGTGCCCTCTATTTTCAAGCAAAACCCAAAATTCCTGAGATAAAACTGAGCGCTCAACCGAATCCTATTTTTCTTGTAATCGGTATCTTAGTCGCGTTTATTACGCTTTTTCTAACCCTTATAATGAGTAAAGGCTTAGAATCAAAACTGGTAGAAGAAATAAATCTGCGTCAGGAAGAGGTCTTCCTTCCCAAAATAGAAGCCTTAAAAAATGAACAGGTTACTGCTCAGGCCACACTCGATGAATTAAACAAAAAGATTAGCCAGGCACAGGAATCCCTTAAAAATATTGAAGCAGAATATGCCGCGCGCAAAAAGGAATTTGAGTCAAGTCCAGTTGTCCAGTCCGTTGAGAAATTGAAGTCCACTGAGGTGGAACTACTGAAAAAACTGGAAATGCTCAAGGAAGAGGAGAATAAATTGAATAAAGAGATCGCCCTCCTGACTCAGAAACGGGAAGAAATTATGACCGCGCTTGAGGCAGAAAAGAAGGAAGAAGCGACCCTGAGAGAAAAACTTGACCTCATCAAAAAGAAGATACTACATCTGGAGGCGGCTGGTTAGATAATTAAATATTTATGAAAAGTCAATATATTGAGGAACTCAAACCCGGACAGGTGGTGCGTGAAACATTTCTGCTTACCCGCAAAATCCCCAAGGAAAAAAAGGATGGTGGACTATACACCCAGATAGAATTTTCTGACCGGACCGGAACGATTGAAGGAATTGCCTGGGACAGTGCCAGTGAAGACCTTAAAGAATTAGCGGTTGGTGAGTTTGTCTTTGTCGTCGGTAATGTAAGCGAATATAATGGACGTCTTCAGATTGTAGTAAGCAGTGCCCACAAAATTTCTGAGGCAGAAATTGACCCGGATGACTTTCTGCCCCGTACTGAAGAAAATATTGATGAAGTGATGGCGGAAATAGAAACATATCGGAAAAAGGTAAAAAACCCCTATTTAAAAGACCTTCTTGACTGCTTCTTCTCCGATGAATCTTTCTTGACTAAATTGCGTAAGGCTCCCGCAGCCAAGAAAGCACACCATGCCTATATCGGTGGCCTTGCAGTGCATACCAGAAATATCCTAAGGTTGATTAATGGCGTCTATAATTCATATAATTTTCTAAATCTTGACCTTTTAATAACTGCCGGATTGCTCCATGATATCGGGAAGATTTATGAATATAGTTACCTGAAAAAGATTGACCATTCCACCGTTGGCAGACTGCTCGGACATATCATAATCGGCTACGAAATGGTTATCCATAAGATTGAGAAAATACAAAATTTCCCCGAGGATTTGAAACTCAAAATTCTCCATATGATTCTGTCCCATCATGGTGAATTTGAATGGGGTTCACCAATTCTTCCCTGTTTTCCGGAGGCGCTTGTTTTACACTTTATTGACAATCTTGATTCCAAAATAGCAATGATGCGCGAGGAATTTAAGAAAAAAAGAGATGACGAGCGGGAATGGAGCGATTACCATCCATTACTTGAAAGAGAGATCTACCTGAAAGAAGAGAATTAAAAAATTCCTCAATGAAAATTAAAGAAATAAGTTTGTATGGATTCAAGTCATTTTACGGCGAAACGAAATTTCTACTCTGCCCCGGGATAACTGCCTTTGTTGGACCAAATGGCAGTGGCAAGTCCAATATTTTCGATGCCTTAAGATGGGTCTTTGGTGAACAGAGTATGAAGGCACTGCGCTGTGAAAAGAATGAAGACCTTATCCATATCTCACCGGATGGCGAAGACCTAAACTTCACGGAGGTGAGTGTCACGATTGAAAACGAAGACTTCTTTCCGCAGTTTGGCAGTGAATTTGAAATCCGCCGAAAGTTTTACCGCAATGGTGAAAGTGAATTTTATTTAAATCGGGTAAAATGCCGGCTTCAGGATATTCAGGCACTGTTTTTAAACTCCGGAACATTGACCTATTCCTTTCTGGAACTCTCTGAGATTGAAAAGATAATCAGCGGTGAAACAAAAGAGATGTTTGATGATGTCTCGGGCGTATTGAAATATCAAGAACGTAGAGAACAGACCAAAAGACGACTGGAACAGACTGAACAGGACCTGCTTCGCCTGGAGGATGTGATTGGAGAAATGGAAAGGAGTGTCCGCTTATTAAAAAGACAGACCCGGCAGGCACAAGTCTATCAGGATTTAAAAGAAGAATACAAAATTGTTTCTTTATATCTTTTAAAGGCTGAAAACAACAAATCCTTAGAAGAACTCAATAACCTCCAGATACAGATTGATGAATTACAGACAAAGCGGCAATCAATCTTATTGGCGATAAAAAAACTTGAGGAAGAACGGTTGGTTTTGAAAAATCAAATTTCACAGGCAGAACAGTTGAAAAAAGAAAAAATTTCAGAAATTACCATCCTTGATAATGAATTGAAAGAACTCACCGACGAACTCTTATCCAAAGAGAATGAATTTCGTAATGCGGGGATAGAACAGGAAAGGCATTCGGTGTCTGTTAAGGAAAAAAGGGTAGTGATTGAATCGCTTAATAATAAAATTATTGATTTTAAAAAAAATTTGAATATCGTTCAAACCGAATTGATTCAGCAAGAAGAACATCTGGAGAAAGAAAAAAATGAACTCGAAAATTATTCGAATGAATTTGTCAAAGTCAGTCGGGAAATAGAAATAAAAGAAAGACTGATTGCGGAAAAATTAAAGGATATTCAAATTTACCGGAATGAAATTTCAAAGTTTGAAATAAACCGATTAAACAAAGAAGCAATAATCCTTAAGGCAAAATCTGAAAAAGAGAGTTTCGCTGAAACTCAACAAGTATTGAATAACGAGAAGACAAAGTTTGAAAATGAACTCCAGAAGGTTATTGAGGAGCAGAACCGGCTCAGCCAGGAGTTAGAAGAAAAACAGAGCCAATTAAAAAATATAGAAAAATCCCTTGCGGAAGTTGAAGAAAAACTGAATCTCCGACAGTCGGCGATTAATGATTGCCGGCTTATCATTGATACCCTTAAAAACCGACTTGGTAGCCCCGAGGGTATGAAAGAAATAAATCAAAAATTTGGTGAAAAGGTATCGGGGTTATTTCGTGATTATCTTGAGGTACTGCCCGGTTATGAGTTGGTTGTAGATATCTGCCTTGGTGAGATATTAAATTACTACATTCTAAATGAATTTAATGTTTCAGATTTTTCACAGATGCCTGAAGGAAAATTTGGTTTTGTTACGACTAAATCCACACCCCCGGATACTGACCTGCCGCCCGAATTGATAAATTTAAAGAGAATCGACGAATTTGTTAAAATTAAATCCAACAAGGATTTCTTAAAGCGCTATCTTATTAACTACTTTCTTGTTGAAAACTTCGCTGATGCATTGAAACTATCGGAAAAGTTTCCCAATTATGGATTCGTTATAGCCGATGGTTTGCTATTCAACAATGGTAAGATCACTATCCAGAAGGGAGAATATGGCTATTTCCAGATTACCGAACGCCTGAATCAGGAAAAGAAAAGACTTGAATCACTACAGAATGAGGTCGTTTTTTTCAGCGATGAGAAGAAGCGGCTCTTTGAAGAAATGCAAAAGAATGAATTACTCATTGAACAGTATCGTGAGCAACTATTTCCGTTGAACATTAAAAAGAGCGAACTGAGTATGCGCATCGGTGAATTGGAAAAGAAAATAACCAGCCTCCTATCCGAAGCGAATGAAATCGATCTGGAGATTAAGAAGTTGGATGACGAAATCAGAAAAATCAATGAAGAAGGCGAATCTTTAAGGCAAAAGGTTAATCAGGAGGAGGAGGCGATAAAACAACTTGAAATGGAAATACAATCGCTAAAAAAAGACGCCAATGAAATAGAGGACTTAATTAATAAAAAGAATGTCAGTTTGAATGATATCATCATAAAAATCGGAGTACTGAAAGAGCGAAAATCTTCGCTGACAAAACTGATTGCTGATACCGAAAATGAAATAAAAAATCTTGAAGATGAAATCAAAAAGGAAGAGGAGATATACACACCGGAAAAACTCTCGGAATTGAATCAGATAATCGAAAATTTAAAGAGTAAAATTGCCGATAAGAATCTTCAGCGCCAGAAACTCCAGTCTGAATTGCCCGACTTAATGCTTGAAGAATTAAATAAAAAACTTGAACTTGCCTATGAAGAACTCACCCAAAAACAAAAATTACAGGAAGAGATCCAAAATGAAATAATGCAGCTCAATTATGCACTCTTTGAGGTCAAACATAAAATGGAGGAATTGCAGAAAAAGGCTAAGGAGGAATTTCAGACCGACCTTAATGATTACCATCCTGAAGAAATCGCAGAACCTGAAGTAAAGTTGAATGAAATTAAAGAAAGGATGGCAAAACTGGGGACGATAAATCCTTTAAGTTTTGAAGCCTATCAGCAGGAAAAGAAAAGGCTTGATGAATTCCTTGCCCAGCGAAATGACATAATTGCCGCAAAACAGAGCCTGCTGAAATCTATTGAGGAATTGGACACCCGAGCAAAAGAAAGATTTCTCCTCACCTTCAGCGAAATAAAGGAAAAATTCAATTCAGTATTTGCCAACTTTTTTGAAGGTGGTGAAGCAGATCTCGTCCTGTCTGATCCAGCAAATCCCCTGGTCTCCCAGGTTGATATTGTAGTGCGAATGAAAGGAAAACGGGTTAAGAGAATCAACCAACTCTCCGGGGGTGAACGGACATTACTGGCGGTGAGCCTCCTCTTAGCATTCTATCTCGTCAAGCCAGCCCCATTCTGTATTCTTGATGAAATTGATGCACCACTGGATGATGCCAATGTCGTGCGCTTTAATAGATTCTTAAGAGACCTTTCCCAGCATACTCAGGTAATAATCATTACCCACAATCGCACGACGATGGAGTATGCCGATTATATCTATGGTCTTACTATGGAAAAACCCGGGCAGAGTAAGATTGTCTCCGCCCGCCTTGCAGATTTAGAGAAAATTGATTGAATTCAGTGCCTTGGATTTCTTTTAACCTTTTCAATTGCCTTTAGAAGTTCAACCAGGACCTGCGCCTGAAGCTGGTCCTTGCTTAGGTTAAACATTGTCATAATGTGTCCAACATCAGTTGCCACATACATTGCCGGAAGATTATTCAAGGTAAGGGTCATAATATCCTGATAGCAATTGTCACAACGACAAAGGGTCTTATCTCTCTCATAGAAATTTTGTAATTCTTCACGGACAATCTTCTCAATATAATTCTCAAACTTTATGTCATCCAACTTATTCTCCTCTTTTTATAATTTTCAAAAATTCCTCTTCGGTTATTATCTTTACTCCCAATTTCTTCGCCTTTTCATATTTAGAACCCGGCTCAGTTCCAACAACAACATAATCCGTCTTCTTTGATACTGAAGAAGACGGATGGCCACCAAGTCTGCGAACTATTGCCTGTGCCTCTTCCCTGGTCATAGAACTAAGTTCCCCGGTAAAGACAAAGGTCTTGCCCTTGAGTGGCCCTTCAGCAATTACCATTCTGGTTTCAAATTTCAATCCCGCTTTCTTTAAATTATCAATCAATCGGCGGTTTTTACTACTTTTAAAATATTTTATTATCGCCTGTGCAACAACCTCACCAATGCCTTGTATTTTTGTTAAATCCTCAAGTTTTGCATTCATTAAATTATCTATATTTTTGAATTCCGTTACCAACAGGTTTGACGCATTTATTCCAACATTGGGAATTCCCAATGCATAGAGGACATTGACAAAATCCCTTTCTTTGCTCTTCTGTATACTATTTATTAAATTCTCTGCCGACTTCTCTCCCATTCTTTCCAAATCGGCAATTGTCTTTACATCAAGTTTATAGAGGTCATCAAAACTCTTTACCAGACCCATGTCCACCAGTTTATTCACCAGGACATAGCCCAGTCCTTCTATATCCATTGCCTGTCTTGATGCAAAATGAATTATTGATGCCTTTATCTGAGCAGGACAGGAGGAATTAACACAGCGCCAATCGGCCTCACCCTCAAATCGGTATATATGTTCGCCACAAACAGGACAGTTCTGGGGAAATTTAAAGACCTTCTCTTTTCCAGTTCTTCGCTGCTTGACAACGCCGACAACCTTGGGGATTACCTCACCCCCTTTTTCAATAATAACATAATCGCCGATTCTTATATCCTTTCGCTTGATTTCATCCTCATTATGGAGGGTTGCCCTGGAAATGGTGGTACCGGATAGAGGAACCGGCTCCAGCACCGCTACCGGTGTTATCCTTCCTGTTCTTCCCACCTGCAACTGAATATCAATCAATCTTGTGATTGCCTGTCTTGCCGGATATTTATAGGCAATTGCCCAGCGCGGGCTCTTAATTGTATAACCCAAGATTTCGCGATCAGCAAAGTTATCCACTTTTATCACCAGTCCATCAACATCATATTCAAGAGTATCCCTTTTCGCCTCCCATTCTTTCATATATTTGATAACCTCTTCAATATCCTTGCACAATTCAATGTGGGGTATAACCTTGAAGCCTGCCTTTCCGAGTTTTAATAGCGTCTCATAATGAGAAGGATGGTGAGCACCGGGCTGTTTGGGAATTGTATGTATAAACAAATCAAGATTCCTCTTTGCCACTTCCCTTGAATCAAGGAGTTTTAATGTTCCGGCTGCAGCATTGCGGGGATTGGCAAAGATTGGTTCACCCATCTTTTCCCGTTCCTGATTTATTTTTTCAAAACTCTTGTGCGAAAGAAAGACCTCACCACGGACCTCTATATCCATCAATTCCTTATCATCGGTCAAAAGTTGTAGTGGAACTGACTTAATCGTCTTTATATTCTGGGTGATGTCGTCACCGTGTATTCCATCGCCCCTTGTCGCACCGAGCACAAGCCTTCCTTCTTTATAGTGCAGGGTAACCGCTACCCCGTCAACCTTTAATGTAACCTCATATTTTACCGGTCGTCCCAACCCCTTCTTCACCCTCTTATCAAATTCTCGCAGTTCCTCCTCTGAATAGGTATTATCAAGGCTGAGCATTTTTATTTTATGTTCTACCGTCTTAAATTCTTTTAAAGGTTCACCACCAATTCTCTGGGTTGGAGAATCCGGAGTAATCAGTTCCGGAAACTTACTCTCAAGTTCTACAAGTCTTTTGTACAACTGGTCATATTCATAGTCACTGATAATTGGCTGGTTCAGAACATAATAAAGATAATTGTGATAGTTTATCTCCTTTCTGAGTTTTTCAATTTCCTTTTTTGCCTCATCAAGTGTCATTGTCTTTATTATATAAATTCCAAGGGCGATTGTCAATAATGGTTATTTTAAATTCTTAATAAGAACCTTTACAATCCTTTCTCCAGCCCGTCCATCCCAGTATTTTGGTCTTTTTTTTATTTTTATATCCCCTCCTCTTTTGATAATTTTAAGGGCTTCCTCCTCAATCCTCTTTGGGTCTGTGCCAACAAGTATATTAGTTCCCTGGGTTATCGTTATTGGCCTTTCAGTGTTGTTACGCAATGTCAAACAAGGAATGCGTAAAATTGTCGTCTCTTCCTGAATACCGCCCGAATCGGTTAGCACTATAGCCGCCTTCTCCATCAGGGATAGAAAATCAAGATAACCGAGTGGTTCAATAATCTTTATACCTGTTTTATATTTTTCGTTGTAGTTTAAAAAGTGCAGTTTACTCAACTGCTTCTTTGTGCGCGGGTGAACCGGAAAGATAATCGGGATTACCTGAGCAATCCTGCTGACCGCGTCCATGAGCCTCTGAAAGCTATTCAAATTATCCACATTGGAAGGACGGTGTAGAGTGAGTAGACCAAATTTTACACCAATCATACCCAACCGCTCGTGTACCTTCAGTCTCCGGGCAAATTCAAGATGTTTTAATAAAGAATCAATCATTGTATTACCCACAAAGAATATCTTGTTTGGAGCAATCCCTTCCCTTAATAGATTCTTATTCGCATCCTCACAAGTAGTGAAGAGAAAGTCGGAAATCTGGTCCGTCAATAAGCGGTTAATCTCTTCAGGCATACTGCGGTCAAAACTACGCAGCCCTGCCTCTACATGACCCACCTTAATCCCCATCTTTACCGCGGTAAGGGCACAGGCAACCGTTGAGTTTACATCACCTACAACAAGAACCAACACAGGTTTTTCTCTCATTAAGACGGGTTCAAACCGTGCCATTATTCGTGCAGTTTGGACTGCATGGCTTGCAGAGCCAACATCAAGATAGATGTGGGGTCTCGGAAGACCAAGGTCGCGGAAGAAAAAGGCAGACATCCGCTTATCATAATGCTGACCGGTATGGACAAGAATCGGTTTGAAATTTTTGTGCTTGAGAAGTTCAAAATAGACCGGTGCCACCTTCATAAAGTTGGGCCGGGCACCGCCCACAAGTATTATCTTTGTCTGCCTT
Organism: Caldifarciminota bacterium; assembly: GCA_039802145.1. GTDB lineage: Bacteria > Hydrothermota > Tepidihabitantia > SM23-42 > JAOAFX01 > JAOAFX01. Next base: position 13,100 of record JBDRWA010000054.1, read on the forward strand.
TTTTTAAGAACTTTATTCATTTCCAATAAGGTATTAAAGTCAATCATTATATAACACATTTAACAAAAATCAATAGTCTGATTAAATTATATGGCTGGTTGACAATCCTCTTTAAGATGGTTATAATTGAACATCGCCAGCGTAGCTCAGGTGGCAGAGCAGCGGTTTCGTAAACCGCAGGTCAGCAGTTCGAATCTGCTCGCTGGCTATGATTTTTCATAAGATTGTAACAGCAACACTGGATCTGACGGGCTTGAATATTTGTTTGTCATGACAGTTTTATCTTTTTACCAACCTGTGGCAAAAAGTTTTCTGGCGGCATTTAGTCCACATTTCTGATATCTATTATATTCTTTTGCAGCACGACTCTTAATCTCTTCTCCACTTTCTAATTCTACCCAGCCATCAATTGCAGACTTTAAGGTATAGGCTTCAGGGGCAAGCAAATTGGTTGTCCATAACAAAGGATAACCACCAAGTGAATCTAAAATATTATAAAAACTATTCTTACTCAGGCAGGCAAGAATTATAACATCCTTTGGTTTATTATTTCCAGACGGCTTGGGTAGGCTATCAAGTGTAAAATCTAATAATCCATTATGCCCAACATAACAGACCAATTGTGGCACCACACCATTTTTGAAGTCCAAATTCACTTCATTCACGGGCAATCCAATTTCTGTTCGTAAAATTGTATCCTTTGCAACCATATTGAGAAAGTCAAAGATTGCTTCTTTGATCGCGCCTCCTCTGTAGGCATCAGCAATCATATAAACATTCTTATCTTT
>JBDRWA010000055.1:0-13879 GCA_039802145.1 Caldifarciminota bacterium
CAAGCCTCTATAAGATTGCAATTTATCTTTTTTTGAATATAATCTTCTATGAAGCAAAACATCAAGGCCTATTCACTCACAAAACTACAGGAACTTATGGAGGAGCTTGGATTAGAACCTTATCGGGCACAACAGGTCTTTCAGTGGCTCTGGCAGAAAAATTCTATTGACTTTGAAAAGATGACAAACCTATCAAAAATACTCCGAAAAAAACTTGATGATAAATTTGTTATTAAAAATCTGTTGATTGTTGAATGTCTAAAATCTGGTGATGATGCAAAAAAGTATGTATTTGAACTTGAAGATAAAAAAAGAATTGAAGGGGTCTACATCCCTGAGGCAAATCGTAGAACAATCTGTGTTTCAACTCAGGTGGGCTGTCCCCTGAGATGTAAATTCTGCGCCACAGGACTTTATGGCTTCTCAAGAAACCTGTTCGCCTGGGAGATTGCCAATCAGATTCAATTGGTTCAATCGGACATCAGTACAAAGCCAACAAATATTGTATTCATGGGTATGGGTGAGCCGCTTTTGAATTTAAGCGAAGTTTATAATGCCCTTGAAATACTATCTTCAAGTATCGGTCTGGGTATAAGCCAACGCCATATTACAGTTTCGACAGCCGGGATAATTGACGGCATGCGTGAATTATTAAATTCTCAATTCAAGGTAAAACTCGCCATCTCCCTCAACTTTGCCGATGAAGAATTGAGAAAAGAGATGATGCCGGTGGCAGAAAAGAATCCATTAAAAGAAGTCCTCAAGATTGCCCGTGAATACTCGCTAAGGAAAGAGATGGTGACATTTGAATATGTAATGATAAAAGGACTGAATGACCGGTTAATTGATGCCCGAAGACTTGTTAAATTGCTGAAGGATATCCCTTCAAAGGTCAATCTGATTCCGCTCAATGAGTATCCAGGTCTCCCGTTTAAGAGCCCTGAACCTGAGGCAATCAATAAATTCAGGGATTTTCTCTATAATTTTAGGCATACTGTAACTATCCGTAAATCAAAAGGACAGGAAATACTCGCCGGTTGCGGACAACTTGCGGTAAGGACATAAAATAAAAAAGCCCCATTAAAAATGGGGCTTTAAACCGCATTCCTTGATTCATGCAAGTCGGTCTGGAGTTATGTACTCACCATATTTCTCCTTGTAATCGAGGAGTCTGCGCTTCTGCTCCTCCAGTACATCAAAAAGAATCTGGGGTGGATTCAATACCCTGGTCTTGTAAACATTCACTATCCGTTCAATCTTGGCAAGATGCTCGGGAATGCGAACCATAAATTGTTTATTATAGTCTTCTTTTGAGTAGTCCTTTTTTAGAACCTCTTTAAATAACCGCTTGAGGTCTTCGTATTTAGGAATGAGTCCTGTTGGTGTCTTGATTGCCGCAACATCATTATGAACCCGCAATTCCATCCACTTATACCATACCCTCTTGTCGGTCTTTTCATTTAAGAATTTTCCGTCTTTATCCTTCAGAAAATAGTTTACGCCAAAAATTTTGGGCGGATTATTTAACCCTTCAGCAAACTTCAGGTTGTTCATTATATATTCAGAAATTGGAATTGAAAGAAAGTCAAGGTTGGACATCAGATTGAACTCCCTTACCCCTTCCTTACCTAAAGTTGCGGCAGTTGTCTCGGATTCCAATGAGGCACCCTTGGTTATTATTCCGTGTTGCCAGTCAAATGCCTCTTCAACCGGAACCCAGGTATCAGAATCCCTGCCTCCATAAACAATAGCCCCAACCACCACACCTTCCGGATTATTCAACGCCTCGACATCAAGATTTTTAAACATCTTTAAATCAATGGTAAAGCGGGCATTAGGATGTGATACCGGAATCTCCTTGCCCTGGGCATCCTTTTTACCCTTAAACCATTCTCCTGAATGATTCTCTCCCTTTTCTGGAATCTCTCCGTCCTTTCCAATCCAGTGAACACCACCTTCGGGCGTTACCAGGACATTGGAAAAGATGATTTCGCCCGGAGTATGTAATGCCTCCCATTGATATTTATCATCCTGAGAGTTTACACCCTGAATAATCCCAAACATCCCCTTCTCCACATTCACTGCCCGAACAACACCGTCTTTCTTCCTTAAGTAGGCAATATCATCACCAACGATGTTCTCACCCTCAAGCATTGCCGTGGATGTCTTACCACAAAGTGAGGGAAAGGCACCAAGAAAGTATGTCTTTCTTTTTTGAGGACCATTGATTCTCATTACGAGCATATGCTCGGTGAGCCAGCCCTCTTTTGAACCACGATTTATTGCCAGACGCATGGCAAGTTTCTTTAAGCCGATTGTATTTCCACCATACTGGGTATTGGTGCTATAGACAATATCCTCCTCAAGGTCTATATAGATTCTTCTCTTATCTAAATTCTTGCAGGTCTTCCTTTCGTCAAGTTCACCCTGAGAATGGACAAATTTGAAGAATCTCGCCTTTGGTCCCTGTTTTATGAATTCTTGATAACCAGGTCGGTAGAGCAAGGTCTCACTATGGGCAACATAACTTGAATCGGTCAACTGGACGGCCGGAATAGAGAATTCTGAATTTGTTGGACCAAGGCAGAAGAAACAGACATAAGCCTCCTTTCCCTTCATAATATCCTTCAATATCTCATTAATGTCCGCCAGTGCCGAATCACGGTCTTTTGTCTCTATTGCCTGGTCAAGCTTCTTGCCTGCGGGAACAAGAATCCCGGTATTCTTTTTATCCCTGCCCTGGTCAAGATAATTGTCAAAATGGATGGTATGGCCCGGTGTTTTTAATCGCCTCTCTTCTCCATTTTTAATCGCCGATTCCCGTATATAATTGAAATCATCGGGTGTATCGGCACAGACAAAGACACGCTCTGGATTACACAACTCAAGGTACTTGGCAAGAAATTGGTACAAGGCCGGATTTTCTATCTTACTCAATTTAGCAAATTCCTGCTTGTTAAGTTTTTTTTCCAGAAATTTCCTGGCTTCGTTGGTCATTTTACCTCCTTCAAAAACAAAAGATAATTTGCCACGCATTCACAATAATCCAGAGGATAAAATCCCCCTGAAAAAAACAACCTCACTCCCTATGCCTCCCTTTGGAAAAGGGAGGATCGACGGGAAATATTCTATTCGTTCAAATCGGTCTAAATTTAAATTATATCTATTTTTGAAAAAAATTCAATAATTACATTTTACAATCGTTTAATCATATCCTCCTGGAAATTACGCTTAAATACTTACCGGATGAAATTATTTAATCAAGTTGCTCAAAATTTTTATATTTTAGATAAATGGGGACAATAAACTTAACAACATTTTTGGCATCATTGGTATCATGAATATAAGGGTCTTTTACATAATTGAGAATTATTATAATAAATATTGTATCCTTAAAGCACTCAAGTCTGTCATATTCCTTGGGTTGTCTTCTTTCAATATATCTTTTCAGTCGCTCTACTGCCTTAACAACAACACCAAGTCCACCATAACTAATTCCGCCTGGGTCTTTACTCGCCGATTTGATTTCTTGCAGGGCAGAGAGTAGAGAAAGCTCTACCTTCGTTTCGTAGTCTTCAATCAGCTTAGAAACATCCTCGGGTGGCGCAGTATATTTATTTATTGCACTGAAATCAATGTTCTTCCCCCGATTCAATAAACCATACAAATCACCAATCCGGCTTACATACTCCCTTGTTTCGGTTGATAATTTACTAAAAAGTTCTTTGTTTTGTAGCCAGCGCAAACTTACAGCAACCTTTGTCCGCTTTTTTGTCTTATCCACATGGGTCTCACCGGGTCTATTATGGGTGGCATCAATAATCCTGCTGATTGTCTGGGGATTTAAATTTATCGACTCATAATCAGATAGATTGAGTAAGGTATGTAGCTCTTTTAAAATTGAAATTGCCTTCTTTTCTTTCTCCTCATCGGATAAGCCAATATAGGTATTATCAACGAAAAATTTTATAAGATACTTATTAATTGTGTACCTGCCCTCAGCGAGTTCTTGTTTACTAACAATCCTCGGGCACCATTCGGCAAAACTCTCTACATCCGATTTTTTAAGAAATTCAATATCATAAGGTAGCTCGGTAATAACCGTATCTGGCTGAATTAACCACTGAAGATTTAGCAGGATATCTTCAAGGTTTTCAAGGTGATTCTTACCGGTCCAGGCCATCTTTCCAAATTCCCAATTTCAGAAAATATACCTAAAATTAAATTAAAATCAAGATATATTTTGTAATTTCGTTAAATCTATGAAGCATTCAACCTGACAATGACACAGATTAATCCGAGAATAAACTCAAATCCCAATATAATTAACACCACATCCGTTTCATAGACCCTTTTTTTAATTTTCTTCAAAAGAAAGATCACAAGATGCGCCGTGTCAAAGATTTGATTGTAAGGTTGTTCAATACTGCCATCTTTGTTTACTCGGGCAAATGCCTCAACCTGAAGCCCCTTTCTTAATGGTAGAAAAAAATCTAAAAAATAGGGTATAAAAAGAAACAGCGCATACTTCTCAACACCGCCCAGAATTGCACATATTGCAATATAGGCACCTATTGAATATGTTAATGTGTCACCCGGGAATATCTTTGCTGGGTACCAATTATAAAATAGAAAGGCAATAAGTGCGGATATACCAATCAGAGAGAGCATTACAGCAAAATATTGGTGACTTAAAAAAGAAAGCAATGAAATCACACCAAGAATTATAACCCCCATCCCTGCCTCCAAACCATTATAACCCGCAAGCATATTGAATGCGTTAGCAGAGCCAACTATACCTGCCGGAATTAGTAATAATGGGTATAAAAGCCCGACATCTTTCAGACCTAAAATTGGCAGGTCAATGGTTGTGCGATGGAAATTTACCAGAAGAAAGGGAATTGCCGCAGGAATTGTTAAAAGCGGTTTCTGCCATTGCCTTAATCCTTTCTTCCATCCTCCAACTGTATCATCAAGAATGCCAATGATTGCCACAAATAGAATGGTAATTACCAGACCAAAGGTTGTTATAACATTTTTATAGGTATGATACACGCAGATTTTAATCAGCGTATAATAAAAAATGCCGGAAAAAATACCCGCAAGGACAACCACACCTCCAGCCTCGGGTATTAATTCAGAATTCATTTTGTGCATATCCTTACCAAGAAGATTAATCTTCTTGGCATGCCTTATCCATACTGGAATCAAAAGCAAGGTTATAAAAAAAGAGAAGAGAAGCACGGGAATAAAGATAATCGTTTCTATATTCATCAGGGGCCGTTTTTTTTCTATATTATACTTAAGTTTAGAAAAAAATCAAGAGAAAAAAAGAATGATTTGCTACCGAGTTATTACATTGATAATGAAATTAATAAGTTCTGAATTGACAAATGGATTTATGAAAGTCTTTTTTTCTATTTTAATATTGCCGAATTCACCTTGGGATGAAATAGCAACGATTCTATTTTGCTCCATTAAGTATCGGTCAACTGCACCTGGTTTACCTTTAAATACTGTATATGCAGGCGTGCCTAAAATTGCTGCTTCCCGATTCATTGTGCCACCTGCACTGAGCACAAGATCAGAATAATATATTAAGTTTCTACCATCAACAGCATTATCAATGACGATGAGATTACTGTATTTCATTTCCATTAGAATGCGCCGCTGGGCTAAAGAGCGCGGAATTACCAGGACAATTACATTATTGTGTTCAACGAGATATTTTAATGCTTCATAAAATAAGTCATTTTCAAATTGATGGTATAATGCCATCGTTGCCGGCGGTCTTGCGGTAATAATAACCTTATTCTTGTCTATGCCCATTGAATTAAGAAAATTGGGGTCGGGTTTAAAGTCAGAAAGATAGACTTGTTCTTTCAATCCAGGATATTTAACTGCCTTGTTTATGGCGCCAAATCTACTTAAAGATGCCACGGGAAAATATGTTGGAACAATTACCTTACTGGCAAAACGGAACGTCAGGTGATTCAATGGTTGATATTCATAATCCATAAAGACAAACGAAGGTAGACCCATAAATCGTGCTGCCAAAACCAACGATGGCGAATTGAAGGTTAGGGCACGGTCAATCTTTTTATCTTTTATATATTCATATAACGATTGACTGCGCACTAAGACATCTAAAAATTTCCGACCGATATTTGCTCCAGCGTGGGCGCCGATCAAAGTGTGGGACATATTAAAGTTATTCAGCAAAGGTACAGTTTGGGCATATTCACGCGCGGTTATCAATACTGAATGCCCCTGCTTTCTCAATCGTTCAATTATTGGCGTAAAGAACAAGACATGGGGCGAGTTTACAATATCAATCCAGAATTTCATCAATCCCCCGCATTCAGCAATGTTAATGCATAATACATCCAGACATTGGGCCAGCGAAGATACGGAATTTTAATGGTCAAATAATGTTTGGCTAAAATCTCTACTTTTTGGAAGTAGAAATAACCATTTTTCTCATCCCACATATTTTCAACTGCCCAGTTGGCAATCTTCATTGCCATTTTAATTGCGGCAAAGTCAAGATCCCTGAATTTTAAGCAAGTGATAATCCCCTGAGCTGAACCGTGCAGGTCAATTGGATGCTTCTTATTACTATAATACCTCGGACATCCATCCTCTTCAAAAAATGTCTTCTTGTAATATTCGTAGCCCTTCAATAAAATTTGTTTGAATCGATTATTATCTGAGTAATTCAAGTTAGCCATTATGTTTTTCAGGCTAACTAACACAAATCCGGTATGAAAATTATCAATGTATCCTTCTTTCTCTCCCGTGCCGTAGAACCAAGAACCATCCGCATTCTGAGATAACACACTATACAACGCAGACCTGTAGGCAAATTCACGCAGATATTCTTCTTTTGTAAAAGAATAAACCCGAGCCAGTAATTCGGCAGCAAGTAAATTTGCATTGTGGACGCATTTATTATCGATCGGCGAATAACTAAAACAGAATGGAATGTGCAATTCGCCTGTTTGTTTGAATTGGCTTAATCTGTTAAGGTCGTTCAATATGAAATCGCAAGAACTCCGGCCAACATCAAGATAATTTTTGTCTTTTGTTATTTCATAGGCATCCAGAAAGGCATTGGCAATGCAGGCGGTATTTACGGCGGTTGGAGTCCCGGCCGGCAGGTAAAAAACTGCCGACTGCCAGTCAAAATTATATCCCCAGCAATAACCGCTAAAACCAGGGCTGCTGTAGACGATTAGCCAGTCAAGGATTTCTTGGGCATTTTGAAGATAAATTGGATTTTTAGTCTGCTTGTAGCGCAGTAAATATGCTCCGGCAAGCAGGCCCATTGCCTTTGGATTTCTTGTTTTTCTTACACCGAGAATTGGCCGAAGATTGATCGGAGACCTCTTCATAAATTGTTGAGCATACAATCTTAGCCCTGGTAAACCAAATGTCAAGAATCTCAGAATCGGGCTGTTGAGGCCATCGTAAGGGTCGTAGCCGTTATAGCCATCGGTTTTAAGAAAATGCTCAAGTTTGGTGATTATCTGCTCAATTTCCATATATTATTTCAAGATGCATCTTAGATTGAAGACAGTCTCCATCGGCACCGTAGTCCCTTATGTGCAATCTTTTTGATATTTAGCATTTACTTCGGCTCTTATATAGCTTTTATTAATGCCTCACTTGAGTGATTAGAAAATTTTTCATATTGCTATACCGGATGTGTCTGCGGTGTCAGTATCTTTTCAACAATACGCCTTTAGTAGAATATTGCCTTCAGTGTAGTATATCTTAATTCTCAAGTGCCTGCAGTGTGCTATTCTTTCTATGCTCCTGTCTTCAAATTTATTTCAGGTATAAATTCTGTCTTTCCACTTATCAGCGATTCATTTATCGCAAATGTCGCCAGGGTCGCTTCAACGATTTCGGCAAAGGAAATTGGTGATGGTTTACCATTTTTAATTGCATCAAGGAAGGCAATGACCTCATTTTTATGACCCTTATCCTGTTTCTGTTTTATTCTTTTACTTTTTCCGCCATCTGAAAAAATCATTTCGCAAAAATCGTCAATGATACAAATCTTCCCATTACCAAATATTTCTACACGTTCCTTGGGAAAACTACTATCGCCGACTGCAAAATAACTGATTGAACCAACCGAGCCATCTGTGTATTTCAATGTCACCAGGATATTCTCATCTCTTTTAACATTCTCGCCACTCAAAGACTCCGCATAAACCGATTCAAGCGGGGCACCAATAAAGTAATTTATTAAATCCACAAAATGGCAGACCTCACCAATTATCCTCCCTCCCTGTTCATATACCCAGTGATTTTGGGGTAGTGGACCGGCATTTACACGGTAATTGATGAGAAAGGGACCGACTTTTTCGTGCAGAAATTCTTTTGCGTGCAGAGTTAGGGGTGCGAACCGGCGATTGAAGCCGATGAGTAGAATCGGCAAATCACCCTCACCCATACCCTTTCCCTTCAAGGGCGAGAAACTTGCAATGCTGTTATGAACTTTAATGATTTCATTAAGCTCTTCCTGATTCAAACACAGGGGTTTTTCGCAGAAGGTATTTTTCCCGGACTTGAGCGATTCTATAATCAATTGGGCATGGAGATTATGTCTTGTTGCGATGAATATAGTTGTGATTGCTTTGTCGTTCAATAATTCTTTATAGTTGGTAGTGCAATATTTAAACCCATATTTTTGTGCAGTCATCTTTGCAATCGGACCCTGTATGTCGGCAAGGGCGATAAGGTTTATTCCTTCAAATCTCAAGTTGGGTAACAGAAAGGAACGGGCAAAATTCCCCGCGCCGATGAAGCCGACCGATACGGATGATGCACGATGCACGATATCTGAGTCCGGATATTTTTCTTGACCAATTAATATCTTCGCTGTATGTTCTTTTTTGGTATCATATTCAAAGAGAACTCCAAGATATTTTTCTTTTGTCTTGCCAAGAATCAAATCATAGGCCCTTTGTGCATCTTCAATCTTGAATTTATGGGTAATCAATGGTGCGATATCCAATTTCTTTTCTGCCATTAAATTTAAGACCGCCTCCATATTTCTCTTTTCAGTCCAGCGCACATAACCAATCGGATAGTCAATTCCCTTCTCTTCATACTGTGGGTCATATCTCCCTGGACCATAGGAGCGAGATAAAATAACTGAAAGTTCTTTTCTATAATACGGCTCTCTGGGAAAGTCAAGTTTCGCCACCCCAACAAGGACTATCTTTGCCCTATCCCTTGCAATCTGGGGTGCAAGTAAGAATGGTTCATTACTTTCTGTTGCCGCAGTAATGATAACCGCATCGGCACCATTTCCTGAAGTTTGATAATAGATATTTGATACAAGATTTTTCGATCTGGCATTAAATGCGAAAACCGCGCCCACCTTTTTTGCCAACTCTATTTTTTCGTCATCTATATCAAGTCCAATAACCCGACAACCTGCTGCCTTGAGTATCTGGACTGTAAGTTGACCCAATAATCCAAGGCCGATAACTGCAACAGTTTCGCCAACCCGAACATCTGCCTGTCTTATCCCCTGTAATGCAATTGAACCGAGTGTAGTAAATGAAGCCCAGTCAAGAGGAACACCTGCCGGGACCTTTGCACATAGATTTTCTGGAACACAGATGACTTCGGCGTGGTTTGCATATCCGGCACCCGCACAGGCAACCCTCTCCCCTACTTTTATTGAGTTCACGCCCTCTCCAACTTCCAATACCACGCCAGCACTACTATAACCCAGTGGAGTAGGCATCTCCAGCCTTTCCATTGCGGTTTTATAAGCAGTGATTAACCCCTGTTTCTTTGCCAGATTCAAAACGCGCTTAAAATCCTGTGGCCTTGATTTTGCCTTTTGTAAAAGGCTCTTTTTTGCAAGCTCTATACTTGTCCGCTCGGTTCCCACACTGATTAAAGAATACGCATTCTGAACTAAAATCATTCCAGACTGGACAACCGGGGTTGGGACCTCTTCTACCGAAGATTTCCCTGTTCTATAATTTTGTATAATTTGTTTCATATAAAATTCCTCGCTTTGTTAGTTCTATTTGCCTCATTGATTTTATTGGTTAAATTAGTGATAAACCAATTTAACCAACCCAACTACTTTTGCTATTCAAATAAATTATAAGATTATTAATCTTTTCAGACCACATCATCTGCTACATAACAATGGCTAACCAATTCTGCACCTGAAACCGAGAATAATCGAGAAACTTTATTATTATTTCGGTGAAAAATCCTCAACAATATTTGCCACGAATATAACAGCATCCAGTTCTCTTTCAGCCAATAAAATCAATAAAACTAATAATGGAAGTTTTACAAGGAAATCGGGCTACTACCATCACTATCAATAAATGTCCGAAACCAGACTTCAAGGGTCAAAAATGCCCAGATGCGCAGGGCATTGTCTTCTTTTCCAGATTTATTTTCTTCTATTATCTTCTTTACATATTCATAGTTCAGATAACCTCTATTCTTTACTGTTTTTTCACTTACCAATTCCTCAATTAAGGAATTTAAATCCCGGGCAATCCAGGAACGAAGTGGTGCACCGAATGGTGCCTTGGGTCTGTTGATTATCACCTCGGGCAGGGCACCTTTCAGCGCCTTTTTTAGGATATATTTCTGCCTGAAATTCATTATCTTTTCATACGCCGGTAGTCTGAATGCGAACTCAACAATTCTATGGTCAAGAAATGGGGGCCTTACTTCAACTGATGCAGCCATACTCGCCTTGTCAGTATAAGTGAGATTAAGGCATGGTAGATACATCTTTGTATCACAATAACACATTTGATTGATAATATTTTCGTTTTTAATTTTTTCTTTAAGATCGTAAAACTGTTTTATCGGAAACAATTCTTGATATACCTTGTGAAAATTAGAATTCAATAGCCTTATTATCTCAAATTGGCTGTAATAACTTGAATTTCTAATGTAACTCAAAAAACTATAGGGAGAGGCACTACGGGCAAACCATTTTGCCCATCTAAATAATCTATATCCCCTATTCGCACTTGCTACCGATAAATTACCAAGAATGCCATCAGCAAGTGATTTTCTAATTTCAACTGGCAAAAGTCTGAAGAAATTGTCCACCCTGACCGAAAGATATTTTCGGTAGCCCCCAAAGATTTCGTCGCCGCCCATACCAGAAAGTAATACAGTGGTTCCATTTTCCTTTGCTGATTTGCAGATGAGATAAGTATTTATTGCCGCGGGGTCGGCAATTGGTTCGTCAAGGTGCCAGATAATTTTAGGTAATAACTTAATAATATCGGGTTTGATTATAAACTCCCTATGATTGGTATTGAAATATTTTGAAACCAATCTTGCATACTTACTATCATCAGGCATTGCTTCAAAAGATTGGTCTTCTTTGGAAAAGGCAATGGTATAAGTTGTCACCGGTTGGTCAGTAATCTGGGTCATCAGTGCGACGATAGCACTTGAATCAAGCCCACCACTTAGGAATGCACCGAGCGGAACATCACTAACCAATTGATATTTCACACTATCTTTTAAAAGTTCAAATAATCTTTCTGGCGTATTATTATCAAAATCTTCCCTTATATCAATATGAACGTCCCAGTATTTATGGGTTGAAATATTATTGTTCTTAAAAACAAGATAATGTCCAGGCAAAAGTTTAAATATATTCTTTAGCATCGTCTTTTCATTCGGGACCCATAATAACAAGAGCACTGAATAAAGTCCATCAAGCTCTGCTTGCCGATTAATTCCGGGAATTTGTAAAATAGATTTTATCTCTGAAGAAAAGATAAATTTATTATTTAACTTAGTATAATAAATTGGCTTTATTCCAAGTCTATCGCGGGCAAGAAAGAGAGACTGATTCTTCTCATCCCATATTCCAAAGGCAAACATCCCATTGAACTTATGCAGACAATCAACACCCCATTCTTCATAAGAATGAAGCACTACTTCGGTATCAGTATTTGATTTGAACATATGCCCTTTTTGTTCAAGGGCTATGCGTAATTCTTTGAAATTATAAATTTCACCATTATAGACAATCCAGATTGTTCGGTCTTCGTTTGCCATCGGTTGATGTCCGGCTGGTGATAAATCTATGATAGACAATCTTGTATGGGCAAGGCCCACATTATATTGCATAGTGCCTGCTGCATAGTACTTGGTGAAAGTACCAAAGTCATCCGGTCCCCGGTGGGTCATCAGCCTCGTGGCCTTTTCCAGAATATTTTTTTCTATCGGTTCTTTAGAGATTATGCCAAATATGCCACACATTTGGAGTTTTTAGTTTTATTTCTTCCCATAAACAAACAAATACCAGCCGAATCTCTTTGCCAGTAATCTTTCAAACCAGAAAGGTGCTAATTTTGTATATTTTCTTAATGGCGGATGTGCAACCCTAAACTTAAGGTCCCCAAATTGATCAAAAAGTTTTTTCACATCATCTTTAGTATATGCTCTGGCAATGGGACACTCTACACCATCGGTAGCATGATTTAAAAATTCTGATGGTCTAAAATAATTTTTACCGATTTTGATAAAATTTTGGTAATGTTCTTCAAGCCACCTCTTTTTTAATTTCTTAGTTAAAATGGGTCTAAATATAATATAGATTAAAACAATCATTCGTAATACAATCATAATCCTGAAATAGTAGTTAAGGCTATTTTTATGATAAAGCATAATAATTATCTCACCGTCTGGTTTTAATACACGATAAATTTCGTTGATAGCCTTTTTAATATCAGGGGTATGATGCAAAACACCGTGGGCATATACCATATCAAAACTTTTATCTGCAAAATCCATTTCTTCTACGTTCTCAATCTTAAATTCTCCATTTAGATTGAAGAGTTGAAAATGGTTTTTAGTTGCATTAACAGCGGACTCTGTTAAATCAATGCCGGTATAGATTGCCCCATTCTCTGCAAAACGCCTGCCATCCGCCCCCATACCACAACCAACTTCAAGAACTTTTTTCTCTTTATATCTATCGAAAGAAACAAATTCATTTAAATGCCATTCGGTTGTATACCTAAATCTTGAATATTCTTCAAAAAATTCTCTTGTGCCGAAACGATTTTTAATAAATTGTGTACCGCAGATATTTTGATTCCAGAAGGATTTGACTTCTTTTATTTCAAGGTTTTGCATGTTTTTTAATCAGGGAACTAATTATTTCTTTCGCATTCTCACTGAAGGTCTTCGCAAATGCATAGTTTTCAATAAGACCTTCTAAATCATATCTTATGCTCGCTTTATCAATCGTGCTGACAATTTCCATCAGTTTTGGATATAATTCTGATTTATCTCTGATTCCTTCAATACAATCTATATTCGGCTCAACCCCTTGCTCAAGATACCACATCAAATCATAGTAATCCCTGCCTTTAACCGCTGCCAATATCTTCCCTGTTTTATTGGTTCTTTCCCATTTCCTGTATAGAATTGCACGAATCTTTGTTGCCATCAAGGTTGGCAAATCAAAACTCTTTACTAATATGGACTCGCCAAATTTAAAAATAGGTTTTATCTCAATACGGTATCTTTTGCAGAAGTCAAAAGTTGTATAGACTTCTATTTTTAAAAATAGAAAATTTGATTCAGATGTTTTTGCAAGATTCAGCAAATGGAGTATAGGGAATTTCAATACGCACCTGAATTTCTGAATTTTAAAAGTTGCCATAAGATTGTGCTTTTTTGCGAAAAAACTTATGAGGTCACTTGATAGTTTTCCAAGATTAATTTTTTTTCCAATATCTACGAAATCAAGGTCCTCTGATAAACGGGGCAATCCGTAGCAATGTCTTAAGGAAGAACCGCCGTAGAAAATTAAATTGTTGTATTCATTATGAGAATAGATAAA
>JBDRWA010000056.1:0-13874 GCA_039802145.1 Caldifarciminota bacterium
CCGCAACAAAAGAGATTGCTCATCCTCAAACCCCGGAATTAAATAATAAAGACCCGATATATGAAGTTTATGAATTATCTCCTGAAGAACAAAAAGAATTTATAAAAATGGTAAATCAAAAGTATTTTGGTGAGTAATCTATAATTTATATCCAATCTTTCTCAAAAATTTATACCTTTCTTCTCGTGCCTTTTCATCTTCTATGCCTTTTGAAGCATAGCCGTCAATCACACCGATAATCCCTTTTCCTTGCTCATCTTCCACATATAGAATTTCTACTGGGTTTGCGGTTGCACAGAGAATATTTAAGACTTCATGACAGTTTTTTATCTTATCCAGAACATTTATGGGAAAGGCATTCTTGATAAAAATAATAAAAAAATGTCCGGCGCCGATTTTATAAGCATATTCTTTAGCAAGTTCCACTAATTCTGGATCATTACCTTCATATCGGACAAGGCAGGGTCCTGAAGCTTCACAAAAGCCGATTCCAAATTTGATACCGGGAACAGAGCTTACCAAGGCTTCATACAAATCTTCGGCGGTCTTAATGAAATGTGTCTGACCGCAGATAATATTTGTTCCTTCTGGTGGTTTTATCTCAATCTTCTTGATTTCCATAATACCTCCTTTTGACTATATCAATATCCGAGTTCTTTTAAAAAGACAGGGTCTTTTCGCCATTTTTCCCTGACCTTCACCCATAGATCAAGATAAACATCTCTTCCCAGGAAATTTTCTATTTCCTTTCTTGCTTCAGTTCCAACTCTTTTTAATAGACTTCCACTTTTGCCAATCAAAATTCTCTTTTGTGTATCCCTTTCTACATATATCGTTGCCCTTATTAAAATTTTCCTGCCTTCCTGTTCTTTGAATTCTTCAATCATTACACAGGTTGCATAGGGTATTTCTTTTTTTAAATGAATAAATAATTTTTCACGAATTATTTCGCTCACAAAAAATCTTTCGGGCTGATCAGATATCTGGTCAGGTTCATATAAAAATGGTCCTTCAGAAAGTTTTTGCAGGACGGCCTGCTTTAATTCTTCAACGCCATCGCCTTTCAAGGCTGAAATCAAAAATATTTCATCGGGATTGTAAACCTTTAATCTATCGATCAGAGGTAAAATATCTTTTTTTTTGACAAGGTCAATTTTATTGACCACGATGATCAGTTTCTTGCCATTAAAAAATTTTAAAAATTTGAGCGGGAATTTTTCCGGTTTGAAAAATGGATCAACGAGCCACAACAATAAATCCGCATCGTTTATTGCTTCTCTCGCTGCATTTACCATTCTTTCCTGAAGTTCATAGGTTGGTTCAAAAATGCCCGGAGTATCAATAAATATACACTGACAATCCTTTTCCGTCAGAATGCCTAAGATTTTATTCCTCGTTGTCTGAGGTTTATTACTGACAATAGAAAGTTTTGTGTTTATTAAACGATTGAGCAATGTGGATTTACCGACATTTGGTTCACCTATTATCGCTACATATCCACTCTTCATGGTTTTTCAAGTGGGCCAAAGGGTAATGGAATTTTATTTCCACTACCCGTCATAATCTAATCGCCGTTTATTTTTACTCTTTCTTCTCTTCTTCTACTTTTTCTTGGGCCGTCTCTTCTTCTTTCTTACGCTGTTTTTTTACTTTTTTCTCTTCTTCCTTTTCTTCTGTTTTTTCTTCTGCTTTTTCCTCAAAAGTTTCTTCTTTTATTTCAAGTAGATTTTTATCATCTTTTTTCTTTACAAGCACCGTAAATATCAGCGTATTCCCGGCATAGTAGATTGAACAACCGAGGGACATTACGCCGAGAATTATCAAATAATAAATTATTCCAAGAATAAAAGAAGCAATTGCACCAGCCCAAGTTTCGTAGGCAGATACATATTCCGGTGGGAATAAGAGATTGGGCATGCCTATCCATTCTATATATCCAGTAATAAAATTCCTTAATGATTCCGGGCAAAAATCGGGCATAACAAGTTTAACATAATATGCTGCATTGGTGAATATATTTCCAAGTTTCTCTGCCGGAACAATGATGCCAATTACAGTGTAGCATAAAAATATTGCCTTTGCCGCGAAAAATCCAAGAATTCCAACACCCAATATTATGACAATTTTTAATAAAAATTCATAGGTAATAAAGCGCCAGGGCTGGTCGTTTATCACAGAAAATGATTCAAAAAGAGTATCAAAAGTATCGTTGCCCGTAGTGCCAACGATTGATGGACCGATGATCAAGGAGACAATCGTAACAATAACTAAGTAGAGAATGAAAATACATACAAAGAACGCAGGTATTGCCATTATGGAGAAGAATAGTTGCCCAAAATAAGGAATCCAGGTTATCAGTGCAAGGATGATGCCCATCACAATAAGCGAGGCGATAAAGACTATGAGAACAAATGGCGCAAGTATCGTTGATTTGCCATTTTTCAATGCAAATTTAAATGCTTCTTTTATTTCATAAAATTCATCACCCTTCAGTTGTTCATATGTGACTTTTGAAACAGCAACACCGGTGATCAAGGCTACGCAAAGCCACCAGATAATTCCTGCGATCCATAATACCCACGAGTACCAAGGACATTCTATTTCCTGTATTAAAATGGGCATAAGACGATAAGTTGACCATACTTCACCTACATCAATTCCTGCGGCAATAAATGCAATATAAGATAATATTGTATATCCAATGCCGCCGATCAGCAGACCAAGAAAACTGATCCACATCTTCTTGGCACTGAAACCAATTCGTCCAGCACGAAAAACATCTTTGAAGTTAAAATGTAAATTTGTCACCATACCTCCTTTTTTAAATATAGCGTATTATATCCATAAAAGAAAATTTGTCAATAGAAATTTTTAGAAGATACCTATTTTTCATTGCATAATGATTATTCAATTATAGTAATCTTTCCACCAATTATTTTTTTATCTCGAATAGTAATGGAATAAAAGTACAAACCAGCAGGAAGAATTTTATCATCTATGATATAAATCCCAGCATTGAGCCTTTCTGTATTGTAGACCAATCTACCCTGAACATCATATACTTCCAAAATTCCAGGTTCTGGGATTATCAATCGAATCGCGCCTTTACTGATATAAAGTTTGGAGGGATAATTTTTACATTTGTTTTCAACTTCCTCTACAACACCCCCCCTGAATATTCAAATGCACCTATATCCAATATACCATCATATGGTCTATTTTCATGCTGACAGTGCCTGATGTATTGATATATCACATTGTAGTTAGGCAGAACCGGCGGGGCAAGTGATGTCCCTGCATCCCTACATTGTGAATTTGCTAAGAGATGGAAATCTTCGTTATTGAAATCAACAAATCCTGGTTCAGAGCCAGTGATAATCCCCCCAGAGTCAATGAATGTTCCCTGGAATGTGCTGTGAGAGATTACCCAGTTAGGCTTAAGCCAGTTGTGCCTGCTTATCAATAACCCATATTCTGCGAGCATTGCCAAACGGTTACCTGATGCAGTTACATAGAAAATATTATTTCTTGCATCGCAGGATTCAAGATTGGTTGATAAACGGAAGAGTGTTGTGTTGCCCGAACGTTTAGAAATTACTGTATTATTATAAAAATACAATCTCCCATGACGATAATGGGTAGTATCACCGCTGTCCCCACCATAATGGACGATTTGACTATTACCTTCATCAGTCTGCTCAATCAAAATATTTCCATAGACAAACGTCTTGCGATATGTTGTATCGTTATATATCTCTGGATAATCTGAATCAACCAGATCCAACTGACGATTTCCGCATTCAATCCAGTTATACCTTATTACACAGCCTGAGGAACGGTCTTTGAGATTGTTGCCGAGGCAGCCCGAACGGAGATGACTGAAATAGTTATACTGAAAAGTAATACCCTGTGCCTCTGTATAATTATTATGCTCATAAATACTATTCTCTATGCCGTTGTCAAAGATATAGCATCCTTCAATGAGAATATTTTTGCCTTGGTATGCAACAAAGAATCCATTGCCACAGTCGTGGAGTATGCAATTTCTAATTGTTATATTACTTCCTGATACGACATATATCGTTGAGGCGTTGCTAGCATAACTTTGAAGTTGTCCCTGGTCATCATAAAATGTATATGGTGGACGGGCACTCCTTATATCAAGATACTCAATGATAATATAATTAGGAGTTTGATTGGGTATACTGGAACCTCCAACATTGATAATTCCCCGGTTCTCAGACCAGTAATCGAGTTGAAGACGGGTGACCGCATTTCTGCCATCAATCACCGGGAGTTCGCCATAAGCAGAAGGAACCCCGTGAAAGACAATCGGTGCATTTACAGTTCCAGCTCGGGCAATAACCCATTTTTCACAATAAGGTGTTGGGCGATAATGTATTTTTACGGTGTCACCAGGGTTTAGCGATTCTAATGGCACTGCACCGATACTATCATAAGGCATCCCCGGTCCAACGTTATAGGTATATGATAAGACGAATAACGGGGACAGGAAAAAATGTAAAAGTTTTATTATCAGTTTCATAATATAAATTATACCATATTCTAAATTAAAATCAAGTTTGAGCAAAACAATTTAATGTTGACTTTTTTAAGAATTTAAGTAAAATAATTGACATATTATGATTAGGAGATTTATATGATGCAAAACTTCAGACGTAATACCCGGCTTATATTATTTATTGTCGTTGCGGCATTTGTTTTATTAATATTCTTTCAATGGGGGCTTGATGTTACCGGTATAACCAGTCGCGAAGAATCAAATATTGCTAAGATTGACGGTATAACAATCTCCTATGCTGATTATGTTAAATTTGCCCAGAGCAAGGAAAGAGAAATGAAAAATATTGCACGGGAAGACATATGGAATTTAATGATTGAGGAAGTAGTGTGGAATAATTTAATAAAAAAGGAGAATATTCGCACAGTTGATGAGGAAATCTGGGCAATTATAAAGAGCAATCCACCCAGGGAGATTTACGAATCCGAATATATGAAAGATAGCGAAGGAAAGTTTGATTATAATAAATATTTGGAGCTCTTAAAATCGCCCCAGAGCAGACAATGGCTTTATGAATATGAATTTAACCTGAGGAAACAATTGCCTCGGGAAAAACTCCGTTCTCTGATATTTACAATGGCCTGGGCTTCGCCTTTTGAAGATAGTATAATTATGTCAAAATATTCAGCAATTTATGACTTTTCATTTATAAGCCTCCCGCTCTTCCGTCTGCGGCACAAAATTGATATTAACGATGATGAATTGAAAGAATATTACAAAAATCATATAAAAGAGTTTACAAATCCTGAAACAAAAATTTTGAAATATGTATTTTTTGAAAAAATACCTTCATCGGAAGATACAACAGAAGCAAAGGAAAAACTGGAAGATTTCATACTCCGGATAAGAGAAGGCGAGGATTTTCTTACTGTTGCAAGAGAAGTTTCGGATGATACATTAATAGAAAAGAGATTTCAGGATGAAAAGGAACTCCTACCGTATGAGGCTAATGCTTATAAGAATTTGAAAAACGGGGAAATTTCGGATATCATCCTTACCTCTCAGGGTTTTGAAGTCATTAAACGTGTTGGGAAAGGAGTTCTTTATTCAGTAAAGGTAAAAATTAATGTTTCTCCATCAACCATAACTGAGTTAAATGACCGTATTGAGTCGTTCAAAAAGTCAGCAAAGGAGTTAGGTTTTGAAGAAGCAGCAAAGGAATATGGACTTTCTGTGCATAAAACATATCCGATTAATCCCGAGAAAATAAACTTTCCAGTGCGGAATCAGGAAGGTTTGGCAAAGGCGATAAAAAAATTGAAATACAAAGAATTTATCGGACCATTTAGTAGTTTTGGTGGTTATTATCTATTTGCACTTGATTCAATTATCCCAGGCCGGATTTTAAAATTAGATAATGAAAACGACAAAAATATCATCCGCTCAAGTTACGAACGAAAAAGACTAAAAGCAATGCTCAGTGATTATTTAGAGAAAATTTTTAATCAGTTGCAATCAGGAATTGCAATGGAGAAAATAGCGGAACAGGATACACTGCTATTTCTCCAGACGGGTCTTAATAACTTAAATCTGAGTGCAGTTGAGTCAAGATATGGACCAGAATTTGCCGGTGTGCTTGCTGGACTTGAAATTGGTCAGGTATCCAAACCGCTTATAACCGATTGGGCTGGATATATCATAAAGTGCAATAATAAATTGGCAACTCCATTTGATACAACTCTAGTTAAGTACGTACAGTATATTCGCCAGATTCGTTTTCAAAATCTAAGTCAATCAATATTTACACCGAAAAAGATTGTGGACAATCGCGATATCTTTCTTGAGTAAGATACTTTAAACATTGACATTACATTGAAAATTAATATACTTTTTTATGGCTCATTTTGATAAGATACTCTGCCCTTATTGCTTATTTACCTCAAAATATATTGATTTGATACTAAATCAGGAAGGTGATTATATCTGTCCTGAGTGTAACTCTACATTCTTTTACGAAGAGATTATGCAGTTATATGGATTTAATCAAATTCTTGAAGACCGTAGGGTAGAGGACTGCGGACCTTTTGTTCTCTAACTTTATTCTACTTTAACACCAAAATCGCCTTTTACTATCTCACCAACGACGATTGGGTCTACCGCCTTAAAATGTTTAAAATTATTTGGCTTTATTATAATAACCATACCAATACCCATATTGAACACCCGATACATTTCTTCTTCAGGAACCTTACCAATATCCTGTATTAACTTAAAAATGGGTGGAACTTTCCAAGTTTTCTTTTTTATCACTGCGGAAACCCCTTTGGGTAATATCCTTTTAATATTATCAAAAAATCCACCGCCTGTAATATGGGCAAGTCCATCTATATAATTCAATCTTGGTGCAAGTTCCCGACGATAGGATCTATGCACTTTCAAAAGTTCTTCTGCAAGTGTACATTTTAATGCAGGGATATAAGTTGAAAGACCATATTTTTTAAATAAGACTTTTCGCGCCAAGGTATATCCATTGGTATGAAGTCCGGTTGATTTCAATCCTAAAAGGATATCTCCTGGAGCGATCTTTTCCGTATTAATGTACTTATCTTTATCTACAATACCAACAATAAAGCCAACAAGATCGTACACCCCCTTGGGATAAAATCGCTTTAACTGTGCAGTCTCGCCACCTATCAGTGCCATTTTCTCTTTGCTACAGGCAGTGACCAGTCCTTTCATAATGTCCTTAAGCACAGTGTTGGAAATATCCGAAAAGCCTATATAATCCATAAAAAATAATGGCAGGGCACCGGTTGTAAGAATATCATTTACACAGTGATTGACAATGTCCATTCCAACGGTATGATGGATTCCTGTTGCACAGGCAATGAGAATCTTTGTACCAACACTATCAACACTGCTGACAATCAATTTATCGTCTAACGGAAAAATGCCTCCAAATAAACCAAAGAGTGAATCCTTTGGTAATGTTTTCTTTACCTTTCTACCAATATCCTTTTTTATTAAATTCAAACGGTCTATATCAACGCCCGCATTTTTATAGAGCATTTTAATCCATTCCTATCGTTCAAAAATTGCCTTTACTTCAGCATTTGAGGGAATTCTATTATATTTATGAAAGAATACCTTTTTATAATCATAAAAATCGGATTCCGTATATGATGTATTAAAAATTGAAAATGAATATTGTATTTTATTGGAAAATAAGTTGCCGATGAGAATCTCAAGAATAATGATAAATAAGATTAAAAGAATTGTTGCAGGTAATGTTAAAAATTTGAAAGAAATTTCCTTCTTTGGTTTTACATACTTTGGTATGGGCTTAGCATAGGCAAGTTCAATTTGTCCAGTGGTTAAAAGATGATAAAGGCAGGAATAGGTGTGAAACTTACCCAGTCCTGATATGTCAATAAGATCATTCACACTCCGCTGCCCATCAATCAATGAAAGCACCCTTAATTGATCCTCAGGAAGTTTCAATTTCAATTCGGGTCTCTCTATCTTCTTAAACACCAGGTCCGGTGAATTAATCTGACTTATGATTCTGGGCCATTCGTCAAAACGCCGTGCTGACTCAAGAACAATATTTTCTGTTTTCATTCTGATCTTTATTATGCTCTTGGGGTAAATTACAGCACCCTGTTCAAATTTGAATTCACCTTCCTGCCAGGTGAAAACTTCATCAATTACTTCCTGAATTTTGAATTTAATAATCCGTTCAACTTCCTCTATAGTAAGATATTTATCATCTATTATGATATTCATAATCGGTCTCTTGGTTTCCTCGTGTATTTCCTTTATCATATCAAAGAGATTTTTTTTAATGATACCCGAACGCACAAGATAATTTTCAAGCCTTTCTGTTTTTTCACCTTTTTCAAAGAAGGCTCCGGTTATTTGACCTTCAATAAATCCTATGTCAACGAGTTCATTTCTTTTCTTTATCTTCAACACACCAGTAAGCCTATCTTGCGCTATCAACTGCAATATGCTTGCAAAGTTAATACTTTTCAGGTCTCCTTCAATCGGCATCGGCACCTCCTAATAAAGTCAGGAAGGATATAATGTAGCATAAAAGTAAAATAATTGCACCAATGGAAAATAATATTGGTTCTAATGATAAACATATCCAGCCAGATGGTTTAATGAAATAAGACCTAAACAAAATAGGAATATAAACAAGGACTGTAAAAAAAGAAATAATCAAACCAAGAAAATTTCTATTTTTATAAATCAAACCGGCTCCAGGCAATAAAATATTTAAAATTATTGAGATAATCTTCTTACTCCATCTTTTATACTTGGTTAACGACTCCTTCATTTCTGTTTCAATCTCTTCATTCTGGGTTGCGTTCAATTTATTCAAACACTGGCGACAGTAGAATTCCTCTTCTTTCTCCTCAGCACACACCTTACACACTGGTCGCCCACAAACAGAACAAAAGTAAGGTAGAGGAATTTTGAATGGGACGAAGGTAATGAAAAATATGATTAACAAAATTAAGATTGATGGAATTTTCACCATTCCCGAACTATTTAATTTTTTAGTCATCAATAAGCTGTAAAAATCTTTAGTATCTGGTGCAATGTCTATCGGGTCCTTACTGGCACTCACAAATCCCCTTTTCCTTGCTTCTTCCATAAACATACCTGCGGGTAGATACTCAATCTTTTTGAGTTTTAGTAAAGCAAGATTAAAATAAGGCTCTCCCCTATCACTGAATAGCGCCTTGCGATAAAGTTCTTCAGCCCTTTCATCTTCATCATAAATTGTGTATATGTTTGCGAGATTATTTATAATATCAACTCTGTGCATATTTTGATTATAATAAAAGTCTTCATATAGTTCCATTGCCCGTTCATAAAAACCCTGCTTTTTTAAGGCATAAGCAAGCACTTCCTTTTCCTTTTGAGTCTCTGCATTAATCCTTATATCACCATCAAGCGCGACCATTTGATAAAGATAATATGTTTTATCAGTACCTCGTAAGAATGGAACAAAATTGAAAATTGATACCAAAAGGGAAAAGACAATTATTAAAATAAGATTTATTCTCAACCAAACTTTTTCACGACTGTTGAAAATTAATGTAAGGAGAACACTATAAATTACAAGCGCAATATAGAAATTTCTTAAAACAAGAATGGGAACTAATAATAATGCAAACCCAACTGTACCTTTAAGCACATTATGGGGAAGTGGATCAAGTTTATGGCTCAAGACTGGGAGATAATGGACCAATTTTATTAAAATGAATACTACTGCGGTGAAAAATATTGCCAGTATTAAAAGTATAACAAAATTCCCAAGGAGAAAAATCTGATTACGAAAATCGGACAATACCGGTAAGGAGAGGGCTTCTTTTATTAAATCAATTCTGCGAGTTGATAAACCCAGAGTAAAGAGTGAGAAAAAGTTCTCTATTGATAATGAATCAAAATGAATTGCGAGTTTAATCTTATTATATTTTTCATTTATATCGTTTGACTCTTTCGCCTCCCATCTCAATACTCCAGCAAGATAAAAATTTCGTGGAATAGAGATATTTTTTAGGAATGAATCAACATCTGTATTATTTGTTCTACTGCGCCAGAACCAGAGTATTATCGGGTCATTTTTGTATTCAGTGATTTTTGTTTTGTCACGCATAAGCAGAACAAATATTGACTCACTCTGGGGTGAACTTATAAAATTCTGATATTCGGTATTAAAGCTGAGTAAGAAGGCTAAAAATAACATACTTAAATTATATAAGAATTATTACTCCTGTCAACTATTTTAATTCTCCCTTTGCCTGCATACTTAAATAAGCGAAAATAAAATCATCTATTTCACCATCCATCACTTTTTCAATCTGAGAGGTCTCATAACCTGTCCGGTGGTCTTTTACAAGCTTATAGGGATGAAATATATATGACCGGATTTGATGCCCCCAGGCAATTTCAGTTTTTTGCGCTTCAATTTTATTCAATTTCTCTTCTTCTAATCTTTTGTAATAATCATAAAGGCGTGACTTCAAAATTTTCATAGCAGTACTTTTATTCAAAAATTGCGAACGCTCATTCTGACACTGGACCGTGATGCCCGTGGGGATATGGGTAATTCTAACAGCCGAAGAAACTTTATTCACATTCTGGCCACCATGTCCGCCCGCCCTGAATGTCTCAATCTTTAAATCATCGTCCTTTATCTCAAAATTTACCTCCTCAACCTCAGGATAAACAAATACCGAAGCAAATGAAGTATGCCTCTTTTGATTAGCATCGAATGGTGAAATACGAATTAGGCGATGAATACCAGTCTCAGCTTTTAACATTCCATACGCATAATTTCCTTTTACTTCAATGGTTGCATCTTTGATTCCAGCTACTTCACCGGGAAGTAGATCTATTATTTTATAGGAGAACTTCTTTGATTGAATATATCGTGTATACATTCTGAATAACATTTCCGCCCAATCACAGGACTCGGTACCTCCTGCTCCTGGATGTATGGTCAAAAGGCAGTTCTTATTATCATCTTCTTTACTTAAAAGAAGCTGAATTTCTAAGTCCTTTATCTTCTGGTTTATATTCTTTAATTCCTGATTCGCCTCTTTTATTATTTCTTCGTCAACATCACTGAGCTGGAGAAGTTCATTTAAAAATGTAAGTCCATTGTTAATCTCATCCAAATTATCAAGTAATTGTTGCTTCTTATTGATTTCCTCCATTATCTTCTGGGCATCTAATTTATTCTCCCAGAAATCAGGCTGCGTTGTTTTTTCCTGCAGTTTTTTTAACTGAGCAAGAAGTTTTGCTGGGTCAAAGATACTCCTTTAGATTAGCGTACCTCTTCATCAATTCTTTAACTTCATTGATAGTGATGGAAAATAGTTGCTCTTGCCTTTTCATACTCCAAACTACTCAGTCTTTTTTCTTGATGAAGATTTTGGTTTTTGTTGATATTTTTTAACAAATTTCTCAACCCGACCTGCAGAATCAACAATTTTTTGTTTACCTGTAAAGAATGGGTGGCATCGGGAACAGATATCTACAGAAATTTTTTCTTTTGTTGAATATGTCTCAATCCTATTGCCACAGGCACAGGTGATTATACAAGGCACATATTTTGGATGAATCCCTTTCTTCATTTTTCAACCCCTTTTTATATTGCCTCACTCATAGATTCCAAGAATTCTTTATTATTCTTTGTCCTCTGCATCCGCTCAATGATGAATTCCATCTGTTCAATCGTATTCATCTCCGAGAGTAACTTTCTCAATATCCAGAGGCGATTTAATTCAAATTCAGTTAATAATAACTCTTCTTTCCTGGTGCCTGATTTATAAAGATCAAGCGCCGGGAATATCCTTCGGTCTGAAAGCCTTCGGTCCAGAACCATCTCTAAGTTACCGGTTCCCTTGAATTCTTCAAATATTACCTCATCCATTCTACTTCCGGTATCAATCAGGGCGGTAGCAATAATGGTCAGACTACCACCTTCTTCTATCTTTCTTGCTGAGCCAAAGAATTTTTTTGGTTTTTGTAAGGCAGTCGAATCAAGACCGCCCGAAAGTGTTTTACCTGAATGTGGTACAATCGCATTATGTGCACGGGCAAGTCTGGTCAAACTATCTAAGAGAATGACAACATCTTTCTTTGATTCAACAAGACGTTTTGACCTTTCCAATATTATTTCAGCAACTTCAGTATGGCGTTCTGGTGTCTCATCAAATGTAGATGAAATGACCTCTGCTTGAACAGATCTTTCAAAATCAGTGACCTCTTCAGGACGTTCGTCTATTAATAAAACAATTAGTTTTATCTCTGGATGATTGGCAGTAATTGAATTGGCAATCTTCTGAAGGATGATGGTCTTGCCTGCCCTCGGCGGAGATACGATCAATCCCCTCTGCCCTTTACCAATAGGTGTAAAGAGGTCAATTATACGCATTGAAATATCATTTTTCTCTTCTATTTCCAGATGGATTCTTTCATTAGGGTAAAGGGGCGTTAGGTTATCAAAAAGGATTCTTTCAGTAAACTCAGCGAGTGGAATGTCATTTACATATTCTATCTTGATCATCGCGAAATAGCGTTCTCCTTCGCGCGGTGGCCGAGCAAGTCCTCTTATACTATCACCGACTTTCAAGTTGAACTTGCGAATCTGGGAAATTGAAAGATAAATATCATCGGGGCTCTGAAGATAATTGAAATTTGGCGAGCGCAAAAAACCATAACCTTCAGGATGGATTTGAAGCACCCCTTCTACTGGCACAAGCTCAGTGCGCTTTGTCTCTGCCTCAATGATTGCATGAATTAGGTCCTGCTTTTTTAGGTCCGTATAATTGCTTAGACCCAGTTCTTTTGCAATTTGATGCAGTTCAGTAACTTTTTTCTTTTTAAGTTCGGTTATTTCCATAAATCTTTAGCCTCCTTTGCAAAATTTTTTCACACATTCTGATATGAGAAATCGGCATTATAATTATGGTAGAACTATAATTTTTACTTACCTTGCAAAGGCAATTATAGTATATTATAATCAAAATTTAGGTAATGTCAAGAGTCAGTTTCAAGTCTGTTGT
The DNA here is from genome assembly GCA_039802145.1 of Caldifarciminota bacterium. GTDB lineage: Bacteria > Hydrothermota > Tepidihabitantia > SM23-42 > JAOAFX01 > JAOAFX01. The sequence goes on from JBDRWA010000056.1 coordinate 13,111, forward strand.
TCTTGACTTAAAATGAATTTTTTATATAATCAGAGTATGAAAGGAGGCGCAATGCGCTATATTAAACTAACTATCCCTATAATATTAATTGCTGTTGTATTTTTTGGTTGCCCAAAGAAGCAGGTGGTAAAACCTGTAGAACCTGCTCCAGAGGAAACAACCGTCGTTGTTCCTCAAGAAACAACCGTTGTGGAGACCAGACCACAACTTGTTTTGGAGCGAATATTCTTTGACTTTGATAAATCCGACATCAGACAGGATGCAGCTGAGACCCTGAAAAAGAATGCCGAGATGCTTAAAATATATCCAGAAGTAAAAGTAATAATAGAAGGACACTGCTGTGAGATCGGAACTGCCGAGTATAATATGGCTCTTGGTGAGCGCAGGGCAAAATCAGCAAGGGATTATCTAATCATGTTGGGGATTGCATCGGATAGATTATCTACGGTGAGTTATGGTGAAGAAAGACCTTTAGACCCGAAGGTATTAGAAAGAAACCGACGTTGTGAATTTGTAATAATGAAGTAGAAAAAATGGAAGAACACGAAGTATCAGGGAATATCAGGGGAAATCAGGGAAATTTAAGATTTCTGTCCCTGATTACCCCTTTTAAGCCCTGGCTTATTATTCTACCTTCTATTTACCTTTGCTGTTTTGGATGTCTGAGTCGCACCCGATTCAACAATTTCAACTGGCAAATGGATAGTCTGAGATACTATACAGCAAAGTTTGATAGTATCTTACAACAACAATCAAAAGAAATG
>JBDRWA010000057.1:0-13565 GCA_039802145.1 Caldifarciminota bacterium
TCCCAATTTTTTCTGTTCAATTTCATCCTGAAGCATCACCAGGACCTTATGATACTTCATTCCTTTTTGAGAAATTTTTCAAAATGATAAATGCCGAAAAGAAAGGATATTAAAAAAGTTTTGATTATCGGGTCTGGACCGATTATCATCGGACAGGCTGCAGAATTTGATTTTTCTGGTTCTCAGGCAAGCAGGTCTTTGCGTGAAGAAGGATACCAAACCATAATTGTCAACTCTAATCCGGCAACAATCCAGACTGACCTTGAGACTGCAGATGTTGTTTATATTGAACCCCTTACACCCGAAATTTTGGCAAAAATTATAGATAAAGAGAGACCAGAGGGACTTTTACCTGGTTTTGGCGGGCAGACAGGATTGAATTTATCGTATGAACTTGCGCGCCGTGGTATTCTTGAGAAATTTAAAGTGGAATTGCTCGGTTCAAATCTTCAGACGATTGAAATGGCAGAGAATAGAGATTGTTTCCGTGCCCTTATGAATAGAATCGGCGAGCCTATTCCTCGGAGTTTTGCTGTGCATAACTATGATGAGGCACTTAAGGTTCTGAAAGATATGAATTTTCCTCTTTTGATTCGCCCTGCTTACACGCTCGGTGGAACTGGAAGCAGTGTTGTTTATGACAGAGACCAGTTTTATGATGCGGTAATGACCGGGTTAATCCGATCACCGATTAAACAGGTTTTGATTGAAGAAAGTGTTTTGGGCTGGAAAGAATATGAATATGAGGTAATGCGCGATAATAACGATAATTGTATTATAATCTGCAATATGGAGAATATTGACCCGATGGGGATACATACCGGTGAAAGTATGGTTGTTGCACCTGCCCAGACATTGACCGATAAACAGCATCAGGAGTTGCGTTGTGCGGCGATAAAGATTATCCGTTCATTAAAGATTGCTGGTGGGTGTAATATCCAGTTTGCGGTTAATCCTGAAAAATGGGAATATCGAGTTATTGAGGTCAATCCGCGGGTATCGCGTTCTTCAGCACTGGCATCAAAGGCAACTGGTTATCCCATTGCTCGGGTGAGTGCAAAGATAGCAGTTGGACTAAATCTTGATGAAATTCCTAATGCCATTACAAAAAAGACTATGGCGGGATTTGAACCGGCACTTGATTATGTTGTAGTAAAGATTCCCCGCTGGCCATTTGACAAGTTTCCAACTTGTGACCGCAGAATTGGTACTCAGATGAAATCCACCGGTGAGGTAATGGCTATCGGTTCTACGATAGAAGAAGCATTCCTTAAGGCAATTCGTTCTCTGGAGATTGATAAATGCGGTCTTGAACCTGATAACTGGAAAGAATATGAGTTGATAAGAGAATTGCAGGAGCCGACGGACCGCTTTATTTTTGCAGTTGCCGAGGCTCTGCGTCGTGGATACACCAAGAAGAAGATATCGGAACTAAGCAGGGTAGATGAATTCTTTATATCAAAGATTGAAAATATTGTCAAAATGGAAAAATTAATCAAAAGACAGGATGTGTCATTGCAATTACTTACTATGGCAAAGAAGATGGGATTTAGCGATGAATACATAAGTGCAATATCAGGGATTAAGCGGGATGAGATAATGGCAAAACGCATTGAAAATAACATTATCCCTGTATTCAATATTGTGGATACCTGTGCTGGCGAGTTTGAGGCATATACACCGTATTATTATTCAACATACTGGGGTGAGGTTGAGAATACAAAGAAAAAGTACAGAAGTAAAAAAAATATTTTGATCATTGGTTCTGGTCCGATAAGGATAGGACAGGGTATTGAGTTTGATTATTGTTGTGTCCATTCGGCAATTGCTTTGAAAGAGATGGGACACGAAGCAATAATCATTAACAATAATCCTGAAACCGTCTCTACCGACTTTGATGTATCATCGCGTCTCTATTTTGAGCCGTTGAAACTTGAAGATGTATTAAATGTGATATTTAAAGAAGAACCTTATGGAATTATTTTACAATTTGGTGGGCAGACATCGGTCAATCTTGCGGTGCCATTATATGAGGCGATTAAAAAATATGGGTTAAATACAAAAATCCTTGGAACAAGTCCTTCGGATATGAATCTTGCTGAAGACCGCAAGGCTTTTTCTTCAATTCTTAAACAACTCAATATCTTTCAACCGCCATTTGCTACGGGTTTCAGTTTTGATGAAGTAAAAGATATAGCAAGAAAAATTGGCTATCCAGTTCTGGTCCGTCCGAGTTATGTTCTTGGAGGTAGAGCAATGGAGATAATATATGACGAGTTAGAACTCGAAAAATATGTGAGACTGGCAGTGAAGGTTTCTCCAGAGCATCCAATTCTCGTTGATAAATATATTACAAATGCTACAGAGGTTGATGTTGATGCATTGTGTGATGGCAAAGATGTTTTTATCGCCGGAATTATGGAACATATTGAACAGGCAGGTGTGCATTCCGGAGATTCATATTGCGTGATACCACCGTTGAGTCTATCAAAAAAGACGATAAATGAAATCAAGCAGATTGTTTTTGATATTGCAATTGCGCTCAAAACCATAGGTTTGATAAATATACAACTGGCAATACAGAATGGAACGGTCTATGTTCTTGAGGCAAATCCAAGGGCATCAAGGACAGTGCCGTATGTTTCAAAAACAATAGGTATTCCACTTGCAAAGATTGCAACCAAGATTATGTTAGGGTATAAAATTAAAGATTTTAACCTGCCGGCAGAAATGAAATTAGATTTTGTCTCCGTTAAAGGACCGGTATTTCCTTTCCTAAAACTCCCTGGTGTTGACCCTATTCTCGGTCCGGAAATGAAATCCACCGGCGAAGTAATGGCGATTGATAAAACATTCGGTGGTGCATATTACAAGGCAATCCTTGCAGACAATAAATTTGCCAGTTCAGGAACGGTGTATATAACGGTGCGTGACGAAGATAAAAAAGAGATTGTAAAGATTGCTAAGGAATTAACGCTACTCGGTTTCAAAATTGTCGCAACGAGGGGAACTGCTCAATATCTAAGTGAAAACGGCATAAATGTTGAGACTGTTTATAGGATAAGTGAACATAAATCACCCAATGCCCTTGATATGATGCGGCAGGGAAAGATAGATCTGATTATCAATACCCCAACGATGAATTACAGTGCAAAAAGGGATGGTTATACAATGCGACGTCTTGCAGTAGAATTGAATATCCCATTTATTACCGCGCTTAAATCGGCTTATGCCGAGATTGAAGCAATAAAATTCGCCCGTAAACGCAAAATGCAGGTAAGACCGGTTAATGAAATTTGAAAGATAAAAAAATAAATGTTTTCTGCCTTTGATAATTCTGTTTATCAAATAAAAATATAGCCAATGGCGCCATGATTTGATAAATTAAAAAGAGAACAAATTTAATTAAAGTAATGGTTAAACAAAAATCTTAATAAATAAAATTTTTTATTAGTTTTACAAATGTGTTAGTCTGTACTTATATCTCTATCTATCCTACCCCTTTTTAATGAAGCGAAGATGCCGAGAATACACAATCCGGTAAAGATATAAAAAGAAATTTTGAGGGCATTTAAAAATAACGGATAAACATCGGGTGTAATTTTTATCCTGCCCATTGTTAGTGAAAAAACCAACATTACAACGCCCATACTTGACATCTGTCCTAATAACCTCATTGTTGCCAGGGTGCTTGAGGCAATACCATAATATTCTTTTGTAATAGAACTCATCACAGCATTCGTATTGGGTGAAGAAAAAAGGGCAAACCCAAGTCCCAGGACTATTAAATATACAGTGATAAAATTAACAGCAGTTCCTGTATTTATGAACGATAAAAAAAATAATCCCAAACTTGTTAAACCCATACCGATTGAGGCGATTATTCGCGGTTGAACACGGTCAGAAAGCCTGCCGGCAAGTGGTGAAAGAATCGTCATCGTCACAGGTTGGGCAATGAGTATAAGTCCGGCATTTTGTGGTGAAAATCCTTTTAGATACTGGAGATAAAGGCTGAGAAGAAAAGAGACCGCATTTGTAGCGCTGTAATTGATAAGGGCAGCGAGATTGGAGAATAAGAAGGCAGGGCTGGTTTTGAAAAGTCTGATGTTTAATAGGGGATGGGCAATCGTTGATTCCCATTTGATAAAGAGAAAGACAAAGATCATACCAGTGATTATTAATATTGCACCTGAAATTTTAGGTAAGAGAGAAAATCCATACATAAAGAAGAAGAGCATCGGACTATATATAATTGTCCCAATGTAATCAAAATTTTTGATTGGGGACTCTTGTTTTCCAAATCTTAAAAAAATCACCATCAAAATCAACATTATGAATCCTAAAAATGAATTGATAAGAAATATACTACGCCAACCAAGATTCTGGGTTAGAAATCCACCGATAAAAGGACCGAGTGATAGTCCAAGATAAACACCTGCAACATTTATTCCCAGAACACGACCTCGTTGATGCGGGGGAAAGGCTTCAGTAAGGATTGCTACTGAGGTTCCAAATATCATTGCCCCACCAATACCCTGAAGAATCCTCAATATTAGAAAAATTGTAGAACTACTAACGATTCCGCATAATAATGAAAAGACCCCAAATAATGTTACACCAGAGAAGAATACCCTTCTCCTTCCTATCATATCAGCAATTCTGCCCACCGGCACAAGACACATTGCTGCTGCCAGTAAATAAGATGTAGGAACCCAGCTGAGCAAAAGGGCATTCATATTGAACTCTTTCCCGATGGCAGGGAGTGCGACATTCAGAGATGAACCCATAAATGGGGTCAAAAACGAGCCTATGGTCGTGACAAAAAGGATTATGTTTCTTTTGTGAGGCTCAACCACAGCTTCATTACTTAAGATGTTCATATCCGGTAGGATAAATCTTCTTCAATCTCTTGTTGGTTGAGATATATACCCCTGCACCTTTTTCTATTCTTCCAATTTTAAAGAGTTTTATTTTTGGAAAATTTTTTATTTTTTTACCTGTAATTAATAATTCAAAATCTTCACCAGCAGAGAGGATGAATTGTACAGGCGATATTTTTTTCAATTTACATAGCAATTGAACTTCTGGGTGAACCGGTATATTTTCAATGATGACCTTAACCTTGCTTTCTTCAGAAAGATGGAAGGCATCGGTTGATAAACCATCGGAAGTATCAATGCCGGCATTAAGATATTTTCTTAACTTCAGTGCCTCATATATTCTTGGTTCAGGATAAAGGTGCCTTTTTATTGATTCCGGAAATAAATTCTTTTTGTATCCTTCGCCGAGAACTATTCTACCAGTTTCGGCAAGCCCGAGATAACCCGTAGTATAAAGACAATCACCGGGTTTTGCCCCTGACCTTAATAATGGTTTTTCTGCCTTTCCCACAACCGTGATAGTAATACCCCAGAATGGACTTTCAATTATATCACCGCCTGATATATCACATTGAAATTTTTTGCAGGCAGTAGAAAAACCTTTGTACAATTCTTTTATTTCTGAATCTTTTGTTTTAGATGGAAGATATAGACTGATAAGGGCACAAATAGGTTTTGCCGACATTGCAGCAAGATCTGAAAGGCTTGCACCCATTGTCCTAAAGCCTAATTGATAAAGCGAAAAATATTTGAAATCAAAATGGATTTTTTCCGCAAATGAATCAGTAGAAATTACTATTCCATTTTTTAATACCATCGCATCATCACCTATGCCCACGGCAATCTCATCACGGCGCTGCGGAAATTTTTTTCGTATATATTTAATCAAGGATAATTCAGACATTAGTCCAACAGATTTAGGTATTTAGGCATTTTGAATTTTAGGAATTTGAGATTGTTATACATGAAACTCCACTATATCACCATCATGTAGGATATAATTTTTTTCAACACGCTGTCCACTGAAACCTTTATCATTCCATAATCTTGTAAATTTTAAATTTTTCTTAAAATCTTTATGGATATGTTCAGCCGCTTCAATTACAGTGGCACCACTTTTCAAAACTATTGGTTCTTTTTTTATTGGTGGCTGACCAATCTTTTTTGTATATACCCGTATAATATCAAGGTTTTCAAAAATTAAATGTCTTAGAGTCTCTATATTTAAAGCAGTGATCGTAGAAATTTTCAGTATATTGAATTTATTTTGATAAAATTCTAAAAAAACTTCACTATTTTCTTCACCTTTATTTACATCACTTTTGTTTAAGAGAACAATTGTTTTTTTTGCCTCAGGTTTTTCTTTTTCAATATATATATTTCTTGATTCAAGTTCTCTTTTGATTATTTCCATTTGTTCCAGAAGGTCATCGCTTGATGCATCAAGTAATATCAAAAGCAGGTCTGCAAAGCGAAAAGCCGCATATAACCAGGCCGGGGCACTCTCTGAGACGGGAGGGGTATCTACAATTTGAATTTTTATATCTTCATATTCCATCATGCCGACCTGAAAAGTTGAAGTGGTAAAAGGATATGGGGCAACTTCAACATTTGTGCGCGTAAGTAGATTAAGCAGAGAAGATTTTCCTGAATTGGGGAGACCTACGAGAAGGACCTGACCCGCACCCTGTCTTTCAACCTGATACCAGGCAGTAGAACCACCTGATTTTTTGCTGTGTTCCATCATTTCCTTTGTCTTTGATATTTTTGCCTTCAGCTCACCCTGGAGTTTTTCAGTTCCTTTATGTTTTGGTATTATAGCAAGCAATTCCTGAAGATAAAAAAGTTTTTCCTGTAAAGTCTTAGCCTCCCGGTACTTCTTTTCTACCTCAAAATACTGGGGTGGCAAATTTGCTGGCATAGAGAATTTTATCTAAATTTATAAGTTCGTCAACAGAATTTTTAACCATGCCTCCAGTTTTGAAAGAAATTTGATATAATTCAAAAAACACCAACCTTGACATACCAACAGATTTGGATATACTATTTGACTGAAAGGAGGTTAAATGGCAATCTTATTAGGCATATTATTTGGCATATTGCCGCAAGACTACATAAATATGATAATGACGGAAAACTATGGGTCAGCGGTTGAGTATTGTAAAAATATGATGACCAAGACCACTGGATTTAAGTGGTATTTAGAACTTGGCGATTTATATTTTGATAAACTTGATGAACCTATAAAGGCAAAACAAATTTATCAGGATATTATAGACAAGTATCCCCAGAAGGATGGATGGGTTTATTATCGTCTGGGGCTGGTGCTTGAAGCACTGGAAGATTATTTAAATGCAGCAAAAACTTATGAAATTGTGGCAACAAAATATCGTACACCGCCGCTTGATTCCTTTGCCCTTTCGGGTGTTGAACGGTGTTTTAAAAAGAATTATCAGGATACAGTGGCTATTGTTGATGGTTACCGGATTACCCGTTTAGAGCTTGATGAGAGAATGGCACAGCAATCACCGTTTGCGAAGAAAGATGAAAAGAGTGTTCTTGACCAGATGATTTTAGAAAGATTACTGTATTCACAGGGGTTAAAGCATAATGTCAAGGCAATGAAAGAATACAAAGAAACAATTAAGCAATTCAGAAATAATGCTCTTCTTGAAGAAGTGAGAACATTAAATGTAATTGAGAGGGCAGTACCTACCACAAAGGAGATGCGTGAATATTACAATAAGAATAAACATTACTATAAACTATCTAAAGAGGTAAAGGGAAAAGAGATAGTAGTAGAATCTGAAAGTCTCGTCTGTTTCATTAGAGATTCCTTGCTCAAAGACCAGGCAAGTTTTGATACTCTGGCAAAATTGTATTCTACTGCACCCACAAAAAGTGGGGGCGGTGAAATGGGAATTGTAATACCTGGAACTAAGCCTAAAGAAGTGGAGGATGTTTTATTCAGCGTTAAACTAAATACCATCTCAGACATAGTAAAATTTGAAAATAAATACGGAATATATCTTGTTTACGACAGAAAACCCGAACGCTGGCGCAGTTTTGATGAAGTAAAATCCCAGGTTGAAGCAGCGGTGCGCGCTGAAAAAATCCAGAACATTGAAGAAAAATTTTTAAAAGATTTAAAGAAAAAGGCAAAAATAGAAATTTTCAAAGACAGCATAATTACTGATTCGTTGCTAAAATCTGAGACACGAGTAGTAGCATTAGTAAATGGAAGGCCGGTGGAATTCAAAGATGTTGAATTAAAGAATGCTTCTCAACCAATGTTTGCAAAGATTGATATTTCAAGACCTGAAGAATTTGAAAAAGTTCTTGAGACCCTTATTGAAGAAAATTTGAAGTTAGAACTTGCTGAGAGAAATAAATATTTTTTGAATGACGGAGTGATAAAAAAAATAAATGAAGGTATGAAAAGGGCTCTTGAGCAAGCATTGTATACAAAAATTGTACTCCAGGAAGCAAAAGTTGATTCTTCGGAAGTGATAGATTACTACAATAAACATAAGGAGGATATGAAGGTTCTTGAGACTATCAGATGCAAAGAGATTGTTGTGTACAACAAACAGGAAGCAGAAAAAATCAGAGCTGAATTGGCAAAGTATTATGGTGAGAAAAAATCTATTATTCCGTTTTTAAGCAAAAAAGCAAAAATTACTGATTTTACAATGTTTGATTCGCTTGCAAAAACTTATTCAGTCTCTTATACCAAACATCGTGGCGGAGACACCGGCCTCTTGAAAAAAGGAACAAGGACTGAAGAATTTGATAAGGTTGCCTGGAAGTTAAAAATTGGCGAACTCAGCAAGGTTTTCCTTGTCGGTGATTCAAACTGGACAATAATAACTAAGGTTGAACATTCACCTGAACATTATCGTTCATTTAACGAAGTGAGGGCTTCATTAGAAATGAATATATTAAGAGAAAAACAACGAAAAATCGCTGATGACTTTTTGGATAAAATAAAAAGAGAAGCGGATATAAAGATAATGCTGCCCGAGCCTTCAAAATCTGAATCCGATGTAGAACCGATAAAGCAGCCAGAAGAACTTGAACAAACACCAAAAGAGTAATGCCTGAGCTAAGAAAGGACCCAGTTTTAGGACGCTGGGTCATCATTTCAACTGAACGGGCAAAGCGACCTAAGGATTTTAAATTTGAGCCCGAACAAAAAAAAATTACCCCAAGTGAGTGCCCATTTTGTCCGGGAAATGAAAGTGCAACACCGCCTGAGATATATGCAATAAGAGAAAATAATTCTCAACCTAATACACCAGGTTGGAGTTTAAGAGTAATCCCTAATAAATTTCCTGCATTACGCATTGAGGGAGACCTAAACCGAAGAGGCGAGGGGATTTATGACAAAATGAATGGGATTGGCGCACATGAAGTTATAATAGAAACAAACGAACATCAATACGACCTTGCGGATCTCTCACAACAAGCAGTTCATAGTCTGATAATGACTTATCAAAGGCGCATACTTGATTTAAAGAAAGACCCGAGATTACGTTATGTTATGATATTCAAGAACTTTGGAGCAATTGCTGGAGCATCACTTGAACACAGCCATTCTCAATTAATAGCTACTCCGATCATTCCCAAACGGGTCGTTGAAGAAATGGATGGGGCAAAGCGCTATTTTGAATATCGGGACCGATGCATTTTTTGTGATATCATTGCTCAAGAAACGAAAGCAAGTAAAAGGATGGTTTCAGAAAATAACAATTATATAGCAGTCTGTCCTTTTGCCCCAAGGTTCCCATTTGAAATCTGGATTTTACCGCGCAATCATATTTCAAATTTTGAAGACACAGAAGAATCAGTTCTTTATGAACTTGCTCAAATTTTGAAAGATTGTCTGATGAGGTTAAAAAAGGCTCTTAATACTCCGCCTTATAATTTTATTATCCATACGACACCCATTACTCTAAAGGGCATTGAGTTTTATCACTACCATATTGAAATAATCCCGGTACTTACACGGATTGCCGGTTTTGAATGGGGGACAGGATTCTATATCAATCCAACCGCGCCTGAAGAATCGGCCGCTTATTTAAAAAATATTGTGTGAGATGTGAGTTTGGCTAACTGGTTAAAATGCAAAATCTGTCACTATTTAACCAATTACCATTTAACCATTTAATCAATATATGAAGGTTGCCTTTGTTACTTCAGAAGCAATCCCTTATGCCAAGACTGGTGGACTTGCAGATGTGTGTGGAACTCTACCCTTCTATCTGCAGAAATTGGGTATTGAGACTTCTATTATCCTGCCCATGTATAAAAAGAGAGCAGGTGAAAAAATCATGGACTTAGAAATAGAATTAAATGGTAGGAAAAGTGTTTCTGTTTTTAAAGATGGCATTGCTTATTTGATAGACTATCCTGAATATTTTATCCGTGATGGCCTTTACGGGACCTCATCAGGAGACTATTCAGATAACTGTGAGCGTTTTACACTCTTTGCTCGCACTGTGATTCCGATACTTGAAAAAATCAAATTTGATATTGTCCATTGTCATGACTGGCAATCAGGCCTTGTGCCGCTATACATAAAAAAACACCAAATTAATGTAAAATCTATTTTTACAATCCACAATCTTGGTTATCAAGGAAGATTTCCTAAAGAAAAGTTTCCAATCTTGAACATTGAATGGGACTACTTTACTCCAGAAGGAATAGAATTTTATGGTGACATTAATTTTCTAAAGTCAGGTATTTTGTATGCAGATATAATAACAACAGTCTCTCCCACCTATGCAAAAGAGATTCAAACACCAGAGTTAGGATTTGGCCTTGATGGAGTTTTAAGGAAATACAACCACAAATTGTATGGCATACTGAATGGGATTGATTACGAAATATGGAATCCAATGAAAGATAATTATATTTATGAACCTTATGACGATTTTACAGGCAAACAAAAAAACAAGTTAGAATTAACAAATGAACTGTTACTTGATTCAAAGAAGCCATTGATTGGAATGGTATCGAGGATTGCGGGGCAGAAGGGATTTGATATCCTGATAAAAATACTTGATGATATAGTTTCTCTAAATTACAACTTTGTTCTTTTGGGTTCTGGCGAGGAACATTATTGCGAAAAACTTATTGAGTTTGGCAGGTCATATCCTGGACGGGTTTCAATAAATATAAAATTTGATGAAATTCTTGCCCATCGCATCTATGCTGGGAGTGATTTCTTCTTAATGCCTTCTAAATATGAACCCTGTGGTCTCGGTCAAATGATAAGTTTAAAATATGGCACAGTTCCTATAGTACACAAAGCCGGGGGTCTTGCCGATACCGTTATCCAATTCAATCCTAACGATCTTTCTGGAAACGGATTCCTTTTCGAATCTTATGATGCTAATACTCTTATCGATGTTCTGAAATTTGCATATCTTATCTATTGTAGAAAAGATATTTTTGAACAACTTTCTGAGAATTGCATGAAATACGACTTTTCCTGGCATCGTTCAGCAAAAGAATATAAAAAAATTTATGAAAGTTTGGCATGTCAAAACTTGACTTCTACCGAAAATTAAATATAGTAATCTATATCCAGAAAACTATAATATTGGTGCACTGGTCAAAGACCGAGTGCAGGAATTAAACAAGGAGGTATTTTTATGGCAATGCCCAAATCAGAATATATTTGGATGGATGGAAATTTTGTTAAATGGGATGATGCAAAAATTCATATTTTGTCCCATGTGATACACTATGGAACTGGGGTTTTTGAAGGATTGAGATGTTATGATACGCCTAAAGGTTCGGTGTTATTTCGACTAAAAGAACACACTGAACGACTTTTTAATTCAGCAAAGATATACCGAATGGAAATCCCTTTTACAAAAGAACAGATAAATAATGTAATCATTGAACTGATAAAGAAAAATGGTTTAAAGTCTGCTTATGTAAGACCTATTGTATACCGTGGTTATAATGAACTTGGTGTTAATCCCTTTCCTTGCCCGGTTTGCGTAGCGATTGCCACATTACAATGGGGTAAGTATCTTGGTGCAGATGCCCTTGAACAAGGGATTGATGTTATGATTTCATCATGGAATAGAATGGCTCCCAATACTTTTCCTGCAATGGCAAAATGCAGTGCTAATTATATGAACTCGCAATTAATAAAAATGGAGGCAATGGTTTATGGTTTCGTTGAAGGGATTGCCCTTGATAATACTGGATATGTAAGTGAGGGTTCTGGCGAAAACATATTCGCGGTAAAAAATGGTGTAGTCTATACACCTCCACTTCATGCCTGTATATTGCCAGGGATAACCCGGGACACAGTGATCCAGTTATGTAAAGATTTAGGAATACCACTCGTTCAGGAAATGTTGAATAGAGAGTTTTTGTATCTCGCCGACGAAGTATTTTTTACTGGTTCAGCGGCAGAAGTTACGCCTATCCGTAGTATCGATAAGATACAAATTGGAGCGGGCAAAGCCGGTCCAATAACAAGAAAGCTCCAGAAATATTTCTTTGATATTATTGAAGGCAGGATAGAAGACAAACACGGATGGCTCACGAAGGTTGGTTAAATTGTAATTGGTTAAATATCTTGAATAAGGTGTATTACAATTTTGATGAATTGCAAATTGTTATTTAGCAAGATGAGAATTGGACTTGGTGCAGACCACAGAGGATACAGATTAAAATCTAAGATAAGAAATTATCTTGAGAATAATGGTATCAATGTACTTGATTACGGTACGCATTCAGAAGAGCCCGTTGATTATCCAAAGATTGCTATTAAAGTTGCCAAAGCTGTAGCGAAAAAGAAGTTAAAGTTCGGAATCATTATATGTTTCAGCGGACAGGGTATGGCTATAACTGCGAATAAAGTACCAGGGATAAGAGCTGCTATATGTACTGACAAAGAGATTGCCTATTATGCACGCGCCCATAACAACGCCAACATTCTTGTTTTACCTGCCCGAACCATAAAATACAAAAAGCAATGGCAACCTATAATAAAAACTTTTTTTAATACAAAATTTGAGGGTGGTAGACACGAGCGCCGATTGAACATAATAAAAAAATACGAAAACACAATTAGAAAATTATAAATTTATGAAAGTCTTCCCGGTTGCTTTTGATTCAATGGGTGCGAGAAGTATGGCAACCTTTATTGAAACAAAGGATGTCAAGATATTCATTGATCCCGCTGTCTCACTTTCACCAGACCGCTATTCATTACCACCGCATAAAATTGAGATTGATCGGCACAGGAAACTTTGGGATGATATAAAAAAATGGGTTGCGCTTGCAGATATTGTGGTAATTACCCACTATCATTACGACCACCATAATCCAAATGAGCCGGAAATTTTTATAAACAAAGAACTTTTCATAAAAAATCCGCATGAATTTATTAACGAAAGCCAGAAGAATCGCGCTGCATTTTTCTTAAATCAAATTGAAAACTTCCCGAAGTCAATAACAATCGCTGATGGTCAGTGTTTTAATTTCGGTGGGACAAAAATAACATTCTCAAAGCCGATTTTTCATGGATTATCCAATCGTCTTGGTTATGTATTGATGGTAATGGTGGAGGAAAATTCAAGATTTATTTTTAGTTCAGACATTCAAGGTCCTCTTATTGAAGAACCAGTTAAGTTTATAACTGAAAATCAACCTGAT
>JBDRWA010000058.1:0-13554 GCA_039802145.1 Caldifarciminota bacterium
AGTCTCACTGCCTTTTTTGCCATAACTTTTATTTTCTTTTTTGCTGTTCTAAAATGCTTTACTTCAGGCAAAGATAATAGCACCTCTAATTCCTTTGCCAATTCTGGTTGAATACATGAATAGGTGGCTCCAGAGTCAAAAATCGCCACAATCTCAGCTTCTCCCTTAGAGCCTTTAAGTTTTATTTTCTTTTCAATAACTGCCATTTTTAGGAAGTTTTTTTATCGAGAATTTCCGCAACAGTTCGCTCTTTACCTAACGTTACATAAATGGCAAACTCCGGACAGATAATTTCACAGAGATGGCATTCCCTGCATTCATCTGGATTTTTTACATAGGGCGGATGATAGCCCTTAATATTGAACTCGCTTGATAATTCAAGGACCTTTTTGGGACAGAATTCTACACAAAATCCACAGCCCTTACAGCGATCTTTAATTATATGAATCTCACCCTGAGGAACTTTTATTTTATCCGCATCAAGGGGTCGGCGCCAGAACTTCATAATTACCTCTCTATTGCCGCAACCACCATCTCCATAACTGTTTTATCTTTCAAATTCTTCAATTGTGACGCACCACTTGGACAGGCGGCACAGCAGGCACCACAGCCCTGGCATAAGGCATCAATGACCTTGGCAATATTCTTTTCTTTGTCTTTTTCTCTTGCCCCAAATGGACATACACCAATACAAATACTACAGCCTGAACACAGGTTTTCATCAACATAGGCAATCAAAGGTTCAAATGTAATCTTGGGCTGGGATAGAATCCCGATTGCCTTGCTTGCGGCACCCGATGCCTGGGCAACAGTCTCAGGAATATCCTTCGGACCATGTGCAGCACCGGCAATGTAGATACCAAGCGTATTCGTTTCAACCGGTCTCAACTTTGGATGTGCCTCAGTTAAAAATGCATTGGCATCACACTGAATCTTTAATTTACGGATAAATTCTTCGTTATTTCTTGTTGGCACCATACCCATTGCGAGAACGACCATATCCGCCTCAACCTCTATCTTCTTTCCCACAAGGGTATCTGCCCCAAGGACAATCAACTTTCCGTTTTCTGGATAAACCTTAGAAACCTTACCCCTTATATAAATTGCTCCCTCATCAGTTGCCCGATTATAAAATTCTTCAAATCCCTTTCCTGGCGTCCGCACATCAATATAGAAGATTATTGGCTCACCATCGTGAACACGATGTTTATATAATATCGCATGTTTGGCAGTATACATACAACATATCTTTGAGCAATATTCAAGATGGTTTTCTTTATCCCTGGAACCCGCACACTGAATGAATACTACACGCTTTGGAACCTTACCATCGGATGGTCTTCTCACCTCGCCTGCAGTTGGACCCGATGCCGAGAGCAATCTTTCAAATTGTAATGAGGTAATAATATCCGGACTCGTTCCATAACCATATTCCTTTAATCTTTCAGGTTCATAGATGTCATATCCTGTAGCAACAACCACCGCGCCTATGTCAAATTCAAGGATTTTATCCTCAAGGTCATGGTTTATTGCCCTTGGCTCACAGACCCTTTCACACTCAAGACATTCGCTGCAGATTGCACAGTTCAGGCAGCGATTTGCCTCTTCTCTTGCAGTCCTTTCATCAAAACCGAGTTCTACTTCCTTAAATCCTTTTCTTTCGTCAAGCGGAATCTTAGGCATTTCAGCGCGCCCTTGTTTAGGTAGCAACTTTATCTCGTTAATATCAGGACGCGCAACCGGCCATTTTTTATGTTCAAATTTTACTCCAGTTATAAATGCATCAATACTTTCTGCCGCCTTCTTGCCTGCGGCAACTGCTTCAATTACGGTTGCAGGTCCGGAGACCAGGTCACCACCGGCAAATATACCCTTGACACCTGTCATTAGAGTTTCCGGGTCCACTTCAAGTGTTCCCCACTTTGTAAATCCAAATCCTTCACCAAGCCAATCAACAACCGGTTTCTGGGAGATCGCGACAATAATACTATCAATAGGAATTCTAAATTCGCTACCTGGAATGGGTATGGGTCGCCTTCTTCCTGTAGCATCAGGGGCACCGAGTTCCATTCTAATACATTCAATTTCTTCCACTTTATCTTTTCCCAGAATTTTATTCGGCGCAACCAGAAATTCTATCTTCACTCCCTCTTTTAATGCCTCTTCAACCTCCCAGGAATTTGCGGGCATCTCCTTCCTTGAACGACGATAGAGGATTGTAACATCACTACCCAACCTCTTGGCAACTCTTGCCGAGTCAATTGCCGCATTACCACCGCCAATCACAACGACCTTCTTACCAATTGATACCCTTCTTCCCAAGTTTATTTCTTTTAAGAAACTGACACAATGGAATACGCCGGGCAGGTCTTCGCCTTCAATATTCAACTTCAATTCTTCAGGGGCGCCGGTTGCAAGGAATGTTGCTTTGTTTTCCCTTTGCAATTGCTCAAGGGTTATATCTTTTCCGATCGTTATCCCTGTCTTTATCTCTACACCAAAGGATTTAATATAGTCAATATCCTTTTTAAGTTCCTCTTTGGGCAGACGGAACTCAGGGATTCCCCAGTATAATAGTCCACCAACCACATCTTCTGCTTCATAGACCGTTACGCGATAATTTTTTCTTGCAAGAAAATAGGCACAGGAGAGGCCTGCCGGTCCGGAGCCAACAACTGCAACTTTGTCTCCAGTAGGAGTCCTCTGGGTCAATGGATAATCCCCATAGTCAGCAATAAACCTCTTTAAAGAGGCAATTGATATCGGTTCATCAATGTCCTTACGCGCACACTCATTCTCACAAGGATGATTACATACCCGGCCACAGACACTGGCAAAGGGATTTGCATCCCTTTCAAGTTCTAATGCCTCTTTATATTTTCCAGCACGGATTAATGCAATATATCCTTGGGCGTTCACGCCCGCAGGGCAGGCAGACCTGCAGGGTGGATGTCCAAGTTTCGTAATTGTAAATCGGTTGGGAACAGCCTGAGGGAATGGACGATAGATTGCTTTCCTTTTACTGAGACCGTCATCAAATTCATTAGGTAGGCTAACCGGACAGACCAAGGCACACTCTCCACAACCATTACACTTTTCCCAGTCAACATAAGGGGATTTCTGCCTTATCTTCACCTTGAAATTACCAACAGTTCCACTGATTTCTTCAAGTTCTGAATATGGTAAGAGTCTGATATTCTTATGCTGAACAACCTCAACCATCTTTGGTGTTAAAATGCACTGGGAACAATCAAGAGTCGGAAAGGTTTCAGACAGTTGTGCCATTCTACCACCTATAGAAGGCGAGCGCTCCAGTAAGATTGTTTCTATCCCTGCATTAGCAATATCCAATGCTGCCTGAATCCCGGCAATACCACCGCCAATCACCAGCGCCCGTTTTGTCACATCAACGAATATCGGTTCAAGCGATTCATCAAATCGTACTTTTTCTATCATTGTTTTTATAATATCACCTGCTTTCCGCGTAGCGACATTTTTCTCCTCATGAACCCAGCTGCATTGCTCACGGATATTTGCCATCTCACAGGTGTAGCGGTTTAATCCCCCGCGTTCGGTTGTGTTTCTGAATGTATTTTCATGTAATGTTGGTGAGCATGCAGCAACAACTATCGCATCAAGATTTTTCTTCTTTATCGCCTCAATTATAAGATTCTGTCCCGGATCAGAACACATATATTTGTAATTTTCAGCATGGACCACACCTGGATATTTTTTTATCTCTTCAGTCAATGCCTCAACATCTACGGTCTTGGCAATATTAATTCCACAATGGCAGATAAAAACTCCTATCCTTCTCATTTTTATAACTCCTTGTTATAATGAAATATTATATTTAAACCTAATAAAAAGTCAATATTTTTATCGCTAATAGAACTTGCTATTAATATACTTAAATTGTGGGCAAACGGACTGCGACGGTCGTTCCTTGTCCTACTTTACTTTTGATTACTATTCGGCCGTGATGGGCATTTACAATCTGCTGGACGATAGTCAAGCCCAGTCCAATCCCTCCTTTTTCCTTTGTCTTTGTCGTATAAAATGGGTCAAAGACCTTGTCCAAATCTTCTTCCGGAATTCCAACACCATTATCACTGATACTTAAAACAACGAAACATTCACTGCCTTTGATACCTTCGGCCGATACCGATATTTCAATTTTGCCGTTTTTCTCAACCGCTTGAATAGCATTTAAGATTAGATTGATGACAACCTGTTGCAACTGGTTAAAATCGCCGAGGATTTCAGGGATATTCTCATCATATTTTTCGTTTACTACAATATTTTTTAACAAAAATTGGTCTTCCAGTAACGGCAGGGTCTCGTCAATGAGACGAACCATCTGTATACGGGTCAATTCCAGCTCGCTCTTTTTGGCAAAATTTAATAGATTCCTTACAAGCCTGCCAATGCGCATAGTCTCTCGTTCCATTATTTTTAAATCTTTCTTCCACACCTCAGGGTTTATACGATTTTCTTCAAGCCTTTTTAAAAAGAGGCGGATATAATTGATTATGCCATTTATAGGATTATTTATCTCATGTGCCACACCGGCCGCAAGTTGTCCCATAACTACGAGCTTCTCTGAATGGATCAATTGCTCACGTAGGTTTTTCAATTCGGTGAGGTCACGTAAGATAATTCCGACTCCTCTTGTTTTTTTATGAACATCTTCAAGCCGGAATGATGTATAAGAAACGAATATCTTATTTTCTTCTTTTCCAATGATTGTTACATCTCTTCTGGTCACCGGAATGCCCGATTTAATGACTTTTTCAAATACACAACCTTCAATGCATAAATTACCTCTTAAAATTTCACCACAGCATTTACCCAAGACTTCATCAAGACAATAACCGGTGATCCATTCCGATGCTTTGTTAAAGGATGTTATCCGTTTATTAAGGTCCACGGTTAGAACTCCCCCCTCCATATTTCTTAAAAGACCTTCAAGAAAAGGTCTCATTACATCCAGTTCAAGACCAACCACTTTTTGCTTAGGCATATTGTATTATACATAATAGAAGCAAGATGTCAATAACTTCAGAAATGCAACTTTATTTTATTGACAACTCCCCACAATTTCAGTATAATAAATTATGGAAGGTCAATATGTCTGTGTAAGTATTATCGGAAGGGTAAGAATAAAAGGACTCACGGACATTTTGAAAGCATTGGAAAAGATATTCCTTTTGCCATTTAGATTTGGTCAAAATTATAACTATCCACTCTATGCATTTGAGCCAAAGCGGAACCAATATGATGCACATAAGATTATCAAAGAACTACTTGCCCGGATGCCATCTGAAAGTATAAAACTGATTGGGATTACCGATATTGATATTTGTACACCGGTATTAGAGTATGTCTTCGGTGAAGCGCAATTAAATGGCGGGGTTGCAATCATCTCCTATCATCGTCTGCGCCCGAGTTTTTATCATCTACCTGATGATGATAATTTGCTTTTACTCCGTTTGAAAAAGGTCTTGGTCCACGAAATTGGACATTGCTTCGGAGCATTTCATTGTGATAATTACAGATGTGTAATGTATCTGGCAAATAATATCTTCACTTTGGACAGTAAAGGCGATGATTTCTGTCTACAGTGTGGTGATTTCATTAAAGAAAAGATTAAAAAGGAGTATTATGGAAAGGCATAGAATTCTGGTCGTTGATGATGAAGAGATTATGCGCAGTTCACTCTGTGACTGGTTAAATGAAGATGGTTATATTGCCGAGGCAGTAGAAAATGGATATAAGGCATTAGAATTGGTAAAAAAAGAAGAATTTGATCTGGCGATCGTTGACCTCAAGATGCCGGGGATGGATGGGATTGAACTCTTAAAGCAACTGAGTGTAATAAGACCAAAACTGCCGGTAATAATTATCACTGCTTATGCAACAATTGACAGTGCCGTGACGGCAATGAAAGAAGGAGCAGCGGACTATATTGTTAAACCATTCAATCCCGAAGAGATTAGCCTCGTAATAAAAAAACTCCTTGAACATCAACGTTTATTAAAAGAGAACATCCGTTTGCGCCAGGAACTTGCCCGAAGATTTAAATTTCAGGATCTGATTGGCAAGAGCCCACAGATGCTACAAGTCTTTGAGATGATCAAAACTGTAGCACCAACAAAGTCAACAGTTTTGATAAGAGGTGAAAGTGGCACCGGCAAGGAACTAGTTGCCCGGGCAATCCATGAATTGAGTCCAAGGAATAAAGGTCCATTTGTTCCGGTTGCCTGTGGGGCGATGCCCGAGACTTTATTAGAGGCAGAACTTTTTGGATACGAGAAGGGTGCATTTACTGGCGCAACTACAAGATACAAAGGAAGGATTGAAGTCGCTGATGGTGGCACACTTTTTTTAGATGAAATCGGAGATGTAAGCTCCAAAACACAGATAGATCTCCTGCGTTTCATTCAGGAGAGGGAATTTAGAAGGCTCGGCGGTAAAGATGTCTTAAAGGTGGATGTCCGAATTATTGCCGCCACCAACAAAAATCTTGAAGAGATGGTTAAAAATAATACGTTTAGAGAGGACCTTTATTATCGACTCAATGTGATTACCTTAGAGATACCCCCGCTTCGGGAACGGAAGCAGGATATCCCGCTTCTCGTGGAGCACTTCCTCGATAAATACCGGCTTGAGACTGGAAGGCAAGTTGAAAAAGTCTCTGCCGAGGTAATGCAACATTTGATTGACTATAATTGGCCCGGTAATGTCCGGGAACTTGAGAATGTAATTGAACATAGTATAGTGGTCTGTAAGAGTGGTGAAATACAAATAGAAAATCTTCCTGCATATCTTGTGAAGGTGCAAAAAGAACCAACATTGACAAGTGCAACACTCTCCCTTGCCCAGATGGAAAAAGAACATATCTTAAATGTCTTAAACACCAATAATTGGAATATAAAGCGTAGTGCAGAAATATTGGGGATAAACCGCCTCACCCTTTATAAAAAAATCAAAAGATACAATTTGAAAAAGAACCAAATATAAGGACATTACATCAGGATTTACCCCTGCCCATTCCGGTCCAATCTAAAAACTCTTAAAACAGATTCCAAAACTTAGGTAGGTATACCACCAGTTATCATATCTATAAAAATTCAGCCGACCAGCAATGTCAATTTTTATCTTTGAATCATTGGGATAAAATCCCAGCCCAGCGCTAAGAATACTCTCCAGCTCATTGGAATAATAACGACTCCCTTGTGAGGCAAAGCCAAATGAATAACCAAGGCGAATCGGCAACTGATTAGTGAGAAAAACTTCGCACCCTTGAGTAAAACGATTGAAATGTATAGAAGTCCAGCCATATTCGTGTATCTCATGTTCATATTGAATTCCTACTATCTTTACATAAGAGAGACCAAAACCAATGGTTAATTGTTTATTCTCCTTAAAATCAAGATCTCTATATGTGAATTGGTCCTCCCAGCCCGTTACTAAACCAAACATCAGATATTTATCTTCATTCAATCTGATCTTATCAAGGAGCTGAATCTTAACTAAACCGCCTTCTTGGATTGTAGTATCAAATGGGCTTTTGGCTAATTGAAAATTAAATTTTATTCCGAGATTTGTTGATGGATTGGTAAAGATTAAAGGGACTTTCAGGGTCTGGATTAAAGATACCTCTTCTCCATAATGTGCAAACTCCTGTCTCAATCTTTCATATTCATAACCAAATCCGAGTGTCCAGAGATTATCTCTGGTTTTGAAAATTAGAGACGGTTCACCATGCAATATATTTGTTTTATAGTTGCTTAATCCATAAAAATGTTTCTCTATTTTCTCCTGTGTATCATAGCCACCCCGAAATCCGGCAATCAATTGGTTAAACCTGTGGGCAAAAATCAATGTATCATTCAAATTTTTATAATTTGATTTTACAACACTCATATCACCCCAACTATGAAAACGCGCTCTTTTTCTGTATATACCACCTGAAATTCCAAATACATTTCTATCTGTTATCTTTGTATAACCGCTGCAAGAGAGTTTATCCATATACAATTCTTTCTGTTCGTATATTTCTTCAGTCATATCACTCCCAAAAATCCCGGGGATTAAAAAATATGAATTCCCTTCATTATCTTCTATAATTCCGGCTCCTAATTCACCAAAGTCATAGGAGTTTATCTCATTTGTAAATCCCGTTATTACAATTCCAATATCACCCATTGCCGAAAGGCGTAAATCAGGACCAATTAAATCAGGTTCATCAATCTCAATTGGGGCTGGATTGCCTAAAAAAATGATTGGAATAAAGAAGAACAGGTAAGGCTTTTTCATTGAGAAAAATAGTTTTAACATTTTAACCTCCTGAAGTATTATACACAGTTTAAAATTTTTGACAAGATATCGCTTCTCAGGTGCCTATTCTTGTCTGAGAGCGAAGAATGTGACTAAAAAGTAAATCGTGTTTATAAAATAACCACATAATCCCATTAAAAAACAACACATTTTGTCATTGTTTATTATGTAAACACTATTCAGAATTTTCATCATTTAAAACTCTTGAAAAATCGTAATATTTTTCTTCCCGGCCCGGGCACGGTTTTTGCATATACATAATTAGAGGTTAATATGAAATGTCCTTTCTTAGAAGAAATTCTGGTGCAATACTGCACTGCTTGTCCGGTCAAAAAAATGCTTCCCAAGGATAGACTAATTGAGACCAATCCTTGTGAGGCAAATTATAATGATTGTCCAATCTATAAAGAATTTTTGGCAAAAGAAGAAAAATTTAAAAAGGAGAGAAAAATGGCAGAAATTAACGAAAAAGAGAACCTCTGTATTTGGGCAAAGGCAGGTGTTATATCTTATCGGATATGCACCTCAGATTATGATTGCAAGAATTGTGCCTTTGACCAGGCATTGAGTGATGCAAGTGGTGGATATGTTGAATCGCCAATGGTGATTGAGGCAATTAAGAAATTAAAGCAATTGCCTGCTGGAGAGCGAAAGTGCCGGTATATGCTCACCGGAGATTTTACCTACAAACTCTGTTCTAATAATTACGAATGCTGGCATTGTGCAGTTGACCAGTATATCCAGGATATGATTGAGGCAAATCCATATTTAAGAAGGAGAAGGGAGCGCGAGGCAAAGAAAGAAAAGAAGATAAAGGGCTTCGCTTTCAGAGAAGATTACTACTACACTCCAAATCATATCTGGCTCAAATTTGAAGGTGAACTGGTAAAAGTTGGTATTGATGACTTTGCCGCAAAGATAATCGGTAAAATTGATGATATAAAGTTTTCAGAAAACAGATTGATAAAGAGTGGTGAGCAATGGCTACAGATTGGTAGTGGAAACCGGATTGCAAAGATGAGACTACCTATGGCAATTGAAATTGTGGAAGCAAATGAGATTGTAAAATCCCAGCCTGGCTTGGTCACAAAAGACCCCCACAATCTCGGCTGGCTTTTAAAGATCAAACCACCAAAAGAGATTGGAGAATTTAGAAAAGGAGATAACGCAAAAGACTGGCTTGAAAAGGAGTTTGATAGATTGCACCAGGAATTTGAACAGAGCATAGGACTGACAATCGCTGATGGTGGTGAAATTGCCTCTGACCTATATGAACGTCTGTCTGACGAACAATGGCATGGATTGGTGAAGAAATTTCTGGAATAAAAAATGGACAATAATAAATAGAAAAAAAACCGGTATTTCCAAATCTCGCTTTCATCGGAAAAATGTCATAATAAATCTTTCTGAAATAATATAATAATCCTTGGATTTAAGCGGTTTTTATACCAGTGAGTAGATAACCTTACTGATAATAAAAACAACAGGCACGACAGACGGAAAAGAATCTTTTATCAATAATAAATTTGCGGAGTTCTTTTATAACTTGGTTATTCCAACTATCTAAAAATTTTTTTTCTTTAATATTGCTGAAAACATAGTCCGGACATGATTCTATACTACCATCAGGAAGTATCGTTGCCGTATTCCACATTGCCCGGCATCTACCTTTATAAACCCGATCAAATTCTTTAGATGACTTATAGTATGCGCCAAATTGTTCCGCATTGAAATTAGGGAATATCTCTATGGTTAATTTCTTTTTTGGTAATTCACTTATTACTGATTGAATTGCGAAAAAATCACCTGAAGGTGGTCTATAATGGCTTGCATAACACCAGTAATTCAGGATTTTTTTAATTTTATTTGACAAAAATATCTTGTGGTTTAATATTGCTTCTTCATCAAGATAAAGTGGGTAGATAAACTGGATGATATTAATTTTATATTCTTGCGCAATATGAACGATATCTTTCATTTTTTCGGGGTTCGCAATATTTATTATTGAATTTATCTTCAAAATTGGTAAATGCCTTTTTAAATTATTCAATCTATCAAGTCCTTTGATTATCTTATCAAAAGTTCCTTTAACTCCCCTTATCTTATCATGGATATCCCCTATCCCGTCTATTGAGATATCAATCCGATTGACATTGAATTTTTTAATTTCTTCTGCATAATCTTCAAGGAATGTTCCATTGGTTGTAATGTGAAGATAAAGGTTTTTTTTCTTTATGTATTCAATGATTTTTACAATATCTTTATAAACAAAAGGCTCGCCACCAGAGATATGAATCCTTGGACTAAATTTTTTTATCTCGTCTATTACTCTTAACCAATCTCTCTGTTCCATCTCCTTTTCCACACTTGCATATTTTTCAAAACACATTTCACACTTTAAATTACATCTGAATGTGGGGTATATGTTTATAGTCTCCGGGGGCAAGGAATGGGTTTTAAAAATATAATAACTAAAATTTGATCGCAATTTGTTTAATAAAATTCTCGGCGCAATTTCAGGATTTAAAAATATCGTTTGCAATTTATTTGATAATCTTGCCATTTTAAAATTGTTTCAAAGCCCAGATTGCTGTTTCGCGTAAAATCCTACTACTGGAATTTGTAAATTTCTTTATTAAATCAATCGTTTTTTTGTCTTTTATATTACCCAATGCAATAAGGGCATTCCTTTTTATTGCCTCAAAATTTATCCAGTGCGCACTAATCTGATTATCTTTATATTTATTCCGGTAGGTCTTTTCATCCATTTGTAGAATCTCAAGCAAAGGTAGATAAGTACCTACTACACCGATGTCGGTCTTAGGCGGTTCTGGTTCAATTTTTTTATTTATCGGGCATACCTCCTGACAGGTTGTACAACCATAGAGACGATTTGACCACACGCGCGCGATATCATTTGGGATTGTGTCAAGATAATTGGTCAAACTCTGGATACATTTCTTTCTATCAAGCACATAGGGTTCTATTATTGCCTTAGTTGGACAGGCATCAATACATTTCCGGCATCCTCCACAATCAACATTCAACGGCTCATCAGGTTCTAATTCAAGGTCGGTTATTATCTCGCCCAAAACAATCCAGGAACCATAAAGTGGGTTGATTATTATGCTGTGTTTTCCATAATAACCGATTCCACTTCTCTGTGCTATGGGTTTTTCTGCAATCGGGCCACAGGAATGCACCGCAACATTTGCCTTATATTTTTTCTTTAATATTCCGGCAAGTTTCTTTAATCTTTTTTTTAATTCCTTATAGTAGTTGCGTTGGGTATAGCGGGCAACGAGTCCATAAGGTCTTCCGGGTGTAGAAGGATCTGCTTCCTCGGGCGTAAGATAGAATAAAAACGAACTTATTATTGATTTTGCTTCTCTTAAAGCAGATGCCGGATTGCAGAACTCATTGATATCTCTCTCTGACCAGTATTTATCATTGAGAAACAAACAATTTTCGCGCTGTTTTTTTATCTCTGCAGATTCTTTTTTAAAAGGGGCAGCAGAAGTAAACTTAACTTGTATTCCTAACTCTTTTGCCCACTCTCTTATTTCTTTATTAAGAGACATATCTGTATCTGCCCAGTTTATTGGGCTTATCAAAAAATTTTGGAATTACTAAACTCTACTTTAGAAGAATACCTAAGGGGAAGAAGACAAGATAACCGAGCACTAATAATATTGGTGCGAGCACTATATCGCCGTTCCTTAAAAGTATAAAACCTATTATTAATGAAACAAGCCCGGCACCAAAAAGTAAATAATTCTTGTTTGTAAATTTGACTTCAACCAGTGCCTCAGGTTTTTTCTCTTTTTTTTCTTTTTTTTCTTTCTTTTCTTTTTTTGCCATAAAGACCTCCGTTATTCAATCTTTAATTCTGTCAATGTTAAAAACTCACCATTTTTGATGGTCTTGATGTTATAACTTCTCTCTTTTAATAGAACTTCGGATAATTTACTCGCTAAATTTACACGCTCATAATTAGATAACTGTCGCAGTGTCCATAGGGTCTGAAAGAATTTTATTATGACCTGATCTTCTGAATCAATATTGTTTTTTCTTAATTCCTGTGCTGTAGTAGTATCAATCCCAGACGTTGCGAAAACTGCAGATTCTACATATTTTTCACCAAGCCTCACCACTCGCTCGGTATCAAATGCATCAACTCCTATTATCTTAACATCCTCAAGACCATAATAATGTATCTGGGGTGCAGTATTGATAATCATATCTCCATCCATTGCCAGAAAAATTGCCTCGGGTTTCTTCTTTTTTATTCTTTCTAATTCGTATCGCAAGGTTACCGAATCCGGATTAAATGATTCAACTGCAACGACCTCACCATCATTCTTTTTCACTTCTTCAACAAAAATACTTGCAAGCGTGGCGTATCGTTGGATTTCGGGAAAGAGCACAGCGAATCTAACAAGACCGAGTTGTTTTGTGCAATAACGAGCAACTGCCTTTGCCTGTTGTTCCTGTGTCTGTGCAGGTGTAAAGACCAATGGCAGGTTATTTAACTTCAATTCAATATTTGTCGGAATGATAAGGGGAACAGCCCTTGCACTTGCATATCCAGAAACACCTAATGCCTCAATAGAAAATATTGGTCCGATAATAAAATCAACCTTTTTCTCATCAATGAGTTCCTTTGCTGCAAGGATTGCGTCAACCGGATCAGATTTTGTATCCATTAATATCGTTGAGAATGAAAAATAATTATTTTTGCTAAAAATTTTTAAGACCTCTTTCAATTTTTCACCGTAACGGCTAAATTTACCGGTTACGGGCAACAAAATTCCCGCCTTACCGGTTGCTGCTCCAAGTTCAGCGAGTCTTTTAAAATCAGTAAATTCTTCAGCATACACTGTCTCAGGAAATCTTCGGGTCAGGACTTTAAAATCCCTTTCTGCATCTTTTTCTTTTCCCGCCTTTATTTCTTCTTTAATTAAATAATATAAAATATGTTCATCAATTGGTTCACCAAGAAAATTTCTGTGGAGCTTTTCAAGATTCTCAAGAGACATTTCCGAAATTAATTGCATTATTTTCTTATATGCGGATTGTTTCTCCAGTTCTTCGGTCGATTGTTTGTAGAATTTTATTAAATAATATGCCGCCTTGTAATCATTTACAAGTTTTAAATTTGCCTCACCAAGAATCCCCAGTATTTTTATTAGATAATTAGAATAAGGAAAC
>JBDRWA010000059.1:0-13500 GCA_039802145.1 Caldifarciminota bacterium
GATTTATGAGATTATCAATAATCATTCCTTCCAGGTTTGCCTCAGCAAATAGGGAATTCTCCTGGCTGAGGGCTACCACCGTAAGGAAAGCACGGGCCTCCTTTTTAAACAGTTCCAGCACTGCATTCTGACTGCTTTTTATAATGATTATAAAGAACATTCCCACAAGAATCAGTAAAAGAACGCTGAAGAATAGTTGGTGTCTTTTCATAATAGCGCCTTACCGATCTCTGAAGCGTGGAAGTTTATCCGCTCAAGGTCACTTAAGATATCAAGATGGATTGTTGAGGTCTCAATGGTTTCTTTTAAACCCCTGCTCAACCTCAGTAAATGATTGGTTTCATATCTTTTAACAGCCTCAAGCCCCATTTCCCGTCTTTCCGCTGTTTTTGCAGCAAGTTCCTGGTTGTGTGTTGCCAGGCTATTTACTGCCATCCTCAATGTTGTCAAAACAAATTGGTGGAACTCAGTTATCTCATTAACCCCCTCCTGGGAAAAAACCAGACCTCCATCAATTTGTTTTTTTGCATAATCCATCAGACTCTTGGAGATTATATCACCGATATGCTCAAGTTCAGTAACAACAGTTAGCAGGACTCTTTGCATCTTTCCTGTCTTTTCATCCATATCATCGTGTTCAATTTTTGAGATATAAGGAGTAATAAGTTCTTCAAATTTATCAACTTCATCGTCGGTCTGCATAATCTTTTTTCTCAAGGCAATATCCTTATTTTTGAACACGACCAGTGAATCCTCCAGCATTTTAATTGTAGTATCCGCCATAAGTAGAATTTCCTTTGTTGCTTGACCAAGGGCAATCGCCGGTGTCGCAAGAAAGGCGGGGTCAAGTCGCTTTATGCGCATAATCTCTTCTCTCGTTTCCGCAATCAGTTTTTCCAGAATCCGGGATATCGGTTCAAGAACAGGTAAAAAGAGCAAGGCAATACAGATATTAAAGATTGTATGAAAGTTGGCAATCTGCCGAGCAACATCACCGCCGATAATTCCTAATATTTTGGTCACATAATTCAGTATTGGTAAGAATATTAAAACGGCAATAATTTTAAAGAAAAAATTACCCGAGGCAACGCGCTTTCCACTTGTAGTATCAGAAATAAATAGTGTAGTAAATGTCGTTCCAAGATTAGCCCCAAGAACTATTGATATCGCTGAAGGCAAAGGAATTAGAGATTCAAATGCCAGCACAAGAATCACGCCAATCACGGCAGCACTGGAGTGCAAAATAAAGGCAAAAAGTGCACCGAGCAAGACACCAATCAGGGGCACAGTGCTGAGATAATTGATGGCTGAAATTAAACCTGGAAAATATTTTAAACTACTAACCGGTCCGGACATAATCTTTAGAGAAAAAAATAAGAGTCCGATACCAAAGATAAACTGTGCGATGTTTCTTAATGTCGGAAATAGAAGTCTTAAAAAGACACCCACCGCAATAATCAAAAGGGCATAGTCCAATATTTTAAAGGCAAGTAATTGAACGGCAATTGTCGTTCCAATGTCTGCACCCAGCATTACTCCGAGAGCCGGTGTCAGGCTAATTATCCCCAGTGAGGCGAAACGAACTAAAAGAACGGATGCGGCAGTGCTTGAACCGAGTATTATTGTAACAAGGATACCGGTAAATAATGCAACAACCCTATTCCTGGTAAAGGTAAAGAGAATATCACGCATTTTTGAACCCAACATGCGAACCAGACCCTTACTCCCATAGTTTAAACCAAAGATGAAAAGTCCGAGACCACCAATAATTGAAAAAATGACAAATAAAAAAAAGTTCTTTTCAAGCCCAATTTGAGTGAAGACCAGACTTTCGTTTTCGCATTTTGCAATTATATAATAAGTACCCTTTGTACCACCTAATTTAACGCGGGTTTTTGCGTAGCCATCGCGGTCCGTTTTTGTTGTTTCCTGTTCCAGCTCCATAAATTTTTTAGATATGATATTTTCTTCGGGTTCAGATAAAACAGAAAAAATAACCTGGGCATTCACCTTTGGTTTTTTGTCTTTGTCAAAAACACGCACCACAATTGGCTTTTTTAAAAATTCATCTACCTCGCCAAATTGATGGTCACCAGAGACATCGTTTCCCAGTGGGTCCTGTGCCTTTATTAAAATTGCGCTTAAAAAAAAGATAACAAGCATTGAATAATAATACACAACATTTGACGAAAAGTCAACAGAAAGATATTGCAAAAAACTCTAAATTTGATAATATTGAAATATGGAAATTGAAATAAAACACCTATCGGGCAGGGTAATCCACGATTTTCCTTATTCATTAGAAAATAGAAAATGTCCCCATACCTCCCTTGTTTCGCTCACCAATTCCGGAGGTTGTATATTCGCCTGTCCGATATGCTATGCCCGGGCGTATGTGTGGTCTGAACCAAATAAGATTAAAATTTACCAAAATCTACCCAATAAGTTGAATATGGAAATACAAAACTTAAGGATTGTCTTTCCCTTATATTTAAGTCAGATTACTGATCCCTTACAGCCTATTTCTGAAATTAGAAAACTAACCTTTCAGATTATCAGGATTATTATTTCATATAGATTAAGTTTTCGCGTGGTCACAAAATGTGCTGAAGGAGTTAGGGAATTGATTAAAGAAATTCCAGAACTCATCAATTATCCATACTGGTTTTTGGAGATGACCGTAGAAACGACACCCCAAAAGCAGGTAATCACTAGTCCCAATGCCTCAAAGATTAAGGAGCGTCTCGGTGCAATGAAATTTTTGATTGATCTTGGTATTGAGGTTGTCTGCCGCACAGACCCCACAATTCTTGGGATTATTGAGCCGGCGGACCTATTTTGGTTGATTGAAAGGATCAAAAATGCCGGGGTAAAACATATTATTGCCTCAACCGGATATTTCAACAAAATCTCAATGGAAAACCTCCTTTTGAGTTTAAAGAGAACAAAGTTTAAGGACCGGATCAAAAGGGTAATTGAATATTATAATTATCATCCGGATTCTATCAGGAAACGGTTTATGGTAGATATAGACACCAGGAAGAAATTCCACAGGTGGTTTAAAAATAAGGTAGAAGAAAAAGGACTCACCTATGCAGTCTGTCAGGAACTGGGAAGAGAATATGATTCTAATGGTATTCCAACCTGTGAGGGCTCAAGGAGAAATCCAGTTCATATCCGTATTGAGAAGAACAAATTTATACCCATTGATTGCTCCGGTGATTGTCTCCGTTTTTGTCCGAACTCAAAAAGTCCACCCTGTGGTGTTATTAATCTTAAAACAGAATATCCGTTCCGCTATCAAACTATTTTGAAGACAGCCCCCTCGCTCTTTGGATGATTTTTATTGTATTGACACCTTATAAAATCTGGATAAAATATAGTGTTATGGGTAAGATGAATAAAGGTATAGTCGGAGCAATAATTGCCGGTATTATCGGGATATTCCTTGCATGTTTCGGCTTCTGGCGCACAATTCTGATTCTTTTTCTGATCGTCTTGGGTTTTCTTATCGGCACCTACCTTGAGACAAAGAAGAAAGAATGAAAACTTATAATAAATTGCTACTGAATATTAGAACTAAATTTGTTAGCTGTTTTTCAATGGGAGAATAATTGGCTACATTAAAAGAAAAAATAGAAATTTTGGCAGAAAAAATAATAAATAATAACATCTGGCGGCAGCGCGAATGTTTTAATCTAATACCATCTGAGACCACCCCCAGTCTCTTGGTTAAGCTCTGTGAAATCTCAGATCCGGCTGGCAGGTATGCAGAACACCGAACGATGAAGGGCGAAGAAGTATACTTTTATCAGGGAACCGATTTTATCCGGGACATAGAAGAAGAATTGCGCAAAGAAATGGCTGAGTATTTTGATTGTCCCAGTATTGAACTAAGACCGATAAGCGGACAGATGGCAAATGAAGTGGTATTCAAGGCAATGGTAAAATTTATCAATCGGGACCGCAGGGCCGATGAGCCATTCAGACGCCTGAAATTGGTTATGAATAATGACCTGAACAAAGGTGGGCACTTGAGTTCCCAGCCAATGGGTGCCTTATTTAATTATGTTGAAGAAGACCCGAAAACCCAGAAAGAACGGGTGATAAACTTTCCGGTTTGTTCTGACTGTATGCACAAGGCGGATTTAAATGGAATCGCTGAAATCTTAAAAAAGGAAAAACCAGAACTTATCGTCTTCGGTAAGAGTATGTTTCTGCATAAAGAGCCCGTCGAATTCGTCTATAATATTGTCAAAGACCTTAATCCCAGGCCGGTATTAATGTATGATATGGCACATGTGCTCGGACTTTACGGTGCGTTTCAGGAGCCTTTTAAAGAAGGTGCAGACATTGTAACGGGCAGTACCCACAAGACATTCTTTGGACCCCAGCGGGGTGTCATCGCCTCGACCATTACCAAAGACTCTCCCCTATCAAAACTATGGACAGAGATAAAGAGTCGGGCATTCCCTGGTTCGACAAGCAATCACCACCTTGGGACGCTTTTAGCACTATTAATGGCGACATATGAGATGAATGCATTTAAGAAAGAGTATCAAGCTCAGGTTCAGAAGAATGCCAAGGCATTTGCCCGGGCATTAAAGGATTGTGGCATTGATGTTGAAGGTGATGAAAGAGAAGGCTTCACCGAGACGCACCAGGTTGTAATTAGGATTAAAAAATATGGTACTGGAAACGAACTTGCCCGGCGGCTTGAGGATAACAATATCATCACCAATTATCAAGCACTACCTGACGACGAGAGTTTTCTTTCGGCAAGTGGCATAAGAATGGGTGTCCAGGAGATGACAAGGTTCGGAATGAAGGAAAATGATTTCGGTCCCCTTGCCGAATTCATTGGTGATGTGATTATCAGAAATAAGAATGTAAAAGAGGAGATAAAAAGGTACCGCTCTCAGTTTTTAAAGATGCATTACTGTCTTCCTCCTGAAGAGTCTGCTCCTTTAGCAGCAAAGCTTTTATCAAGCATCTTCCCAAGTTCAGAATTCTTTAAACTATTCATTGACAACTTAGAGAGCCTTGCCCATATAGTTTCGCTCTGCCTTGCCTGATTCTCTATAAATCCCTGTCCTTACAATAAATAAATCACCGCATCCCCCTGAAGAGACCGATTGTGAAATAATGAACCGAGCCGCGAATGGACTCAAAATCTTCTCCCGTGATAAGCAGTGAATAAGGGGTCCTAATGAGATAACTATACTCCCCTCTTAAAAGATAGTTAGAACTTGCGCCAAATTCACCACCCACCACTATCCCCACGGCACTTGATGAATTCCTGAGACCAATCCAGTATATGTTCTTTGTCGGTTTATAGTTATGAAGCAAAAGGGAAAGTTGATAAAAATCAAATATTGACGGTCCACCGCCAATACCATAATCCCCATTTTCAAGCGCAAGATAAAAATTTAAGGGTAAAAGACATAGTCTAAAAGTGGTCACATCTCCACAATATTGGAACCCAAAGCGTGGTTTGAGCCAGAGTATGAAGCCCGAGGAATTACCGTTCCACCATTGAAGTGGAAAACCAATAAGTTCAATGCCACCAAACCCACAAAAACTCTTTCCTTCTGCATATGCATTATGAAAGAAACTGAAACTTTCATTCGGGTAAGTTTTTAGATATACAGTATCAGGTTTTTCTTCTACAATCCATTTATTATAGGCAAATGCACCACCAATTTCATGTATTTCACTACCTTGATTGAGGGGTCTGATAATCTCATTTTGGGCATGGGGTGAATAGACCATAGGCGGACAGTTTAAGGTCAAAAGGATAATAACCAGATACCATAGCTGAATGACCTTTATATAAATCCGGCTCAAAAATTTCATTACCTCCTCGCTATCTTCTATGTTTAGGGCATATTACAGTTCCCCTATTGGGGTCGTATATATATGCCTCGCCACTGACCGGGCAATAAGTTTCATCAATCTTAATTGCTGTTAAATCACTGAGCATATCCGGATATTTACCATACTCGGCATAATACATTTGAATTGCATCTTCTATCTTTCTAATTCGCATCTGGCAATCTAAGGCGTATGTCCTTTCTAAGGTTGAAACCGGCGTGCTAATCATCCTATCCTTTTTGGTATATACATTACCGCTCCGATATACAAGCACCCCGACAATCGCTACTGATATGAGGAGCGCAACGATACCGTATGTTCGCAAAAAACCTTTTTTCATAATTAGATTATAAACAAATATAATCAGGTGTCAATAATTTACTTCTCGCACATTGACTTAATTTACGCAATGAATAAAATTGGCAATGCGGGCACTTTTAGTTAATCCCTGGATCTATGATTTTAAGGCATTTGACTTCTGGAACAAACCCCTGGGACTTTTGATTGTAGCAAGGATTTTAAAAGAAATTGGCTTTGAGATTGAATTTATTGACTGTATGGATCGCCTAAGCCCTTATTTTAAGACCCAGACCAGAACCGATAGTTATGGTCGGGGAAAATACCATTGCGAGGTTGTTGAAAAACCAACGGTTTACAAAAATGTGCCTAGGAGATACAAGAGATATGGCATTCCCAGGGAAATTTTCATAGCCAGGATAAAAAAGATAGAAACACCCGATCTGATTTTTATCACCTCTTCAATGACCTACTGGTACTTAGGTGTGTTTGAGGCGATAAGACTCTTAAAGGAAAATTTCCCGAAAATTCCAATTATTCTTGGTGGACTTTATGCTACCCTTTGCCGAAAACATGCAGAGAACAACGCTGGTGCTGATTATATCATTTCGGGTCCGGCAGAAACCGAATTAATCAAATTTCTTCAGGGAAAGGGGTACATAAAAAAATTTGTTGAAACGAAAAATCTCTTACCCGATTTTTCGTTATACGAATCTCTAAACTATGGGGTTGCAATAACCTCAAGGGGATGCCCGTTCAATTGCACTTATTGTGCAACACGAACCCTATATCCTAAATACGATACTTTTGATATTAAACTTTTACTTAAACAAATTGAGAATTTTGCTTCAAAAACAAAAAACATTGCATTTTTTGATGACGCATTACTTTGTAATCCAACCTTTCCTGTGTTTCTTGGAGAAATAATAAATAGAAGACTGAATTTGAATCTCCATAGTTCCAATGGGCTCCATTGTCGGTTTATTAATGAAAAAATTGCCCGATTGATGTTTAAGGCAAACTTTAAGACAATCTATCTCAGCCTTGAAACGACAAATCCAGGGGTGCAACAGAAGACCGGGAATAAAGTCACAACAGCTGAATTCTTAAATGCGGTAGAAATTCTAAAAAAAACCGGATTTTCATCAAGTCAGCTCCATGTCTATCTTCTGTATGGACTCCCTGGGCAATCTTATGAAGAAATAGTGGATGGAATAGAGCTATGCCATAGCCTTGGCGTCCATCCCCACCTGTGTGAATTCTCACCCATTCCCTATACGGTTGAATTTGATAAGACGGGATTTAATATGGATACTGACCCCTTATACCACAACAACCATTTTTATACCTGGTATTATACCGGAAAGAAACCAGAAATTTACAAAATGGTTAAATCCTTAATTTCAAGACAGTAGTTTAGATTACTGGGGGACAGGGATTTGAACCCCGACCGGTTGGTCCAGAGCCAACTGTCCTACCATTAGACGATCCCCCAATAATTCAGAACCATTATACTCAATTAGCCGTTAAAGTCAAGATTTTATTTTCAGAATCTTCCAAACTTGAGTGTAATATAGCCTGAAAAACCGCTCAAACCCCTGTCGCTTATCCCCGAAAGTTTAACGCCATTGATGTACCGGTGTGAACCGCCGAAATCTATCCTCAGACATCTTGTTACATTCAGGGTAATCTCAGCCGATGACTCAAGGACAAAAAAGACATCTCTGTACCATGGTTCATAAAATCTATCGCAGTAACATATACTACCGCCACCGACAAGAAAATTTACACCAGGATGAATCATTTTCCTTGAACCAAGAATCAATTCCAATGTCAACCCACCGTAGCCAAATTCAATGTAGTAGTTCCTTAATGGATATTCAGTTTCTACCGTTATATGGTGGGCAAGACCATAAATCCCACCACCGATGGAAAAAGTATGATTTGCAATTATTCCACCTTTAAAACCAAAAAGCCAGGCATCGGTATTGTTAATCTCAGTAAGCTTAATATTCATACCGCCAAAGACCCCGGTCTCAATCGGTTCTTTTATCAAGACCTCATCCCTTTTGTCCTTCGGCTTAATTTCAATAGCAAATAAACTGCTGCCGAATAAACCGACCCAAGCAATAACTAAAACAACCGGTTTGATTTTAGGTCGCAAAGACATTATTACCTCCTTTCACCCTGGCTTCTGGTCCCCTTCCTTGAAGGAAAAAAGGACCCTTACCATTTTGCCTTCTCTATCCATTTATAATGCAATTGTTATGCCCGAATTTATTTTGAAATATCAGGAAAAAGTTGTTATAGGTGTTGCAAATTTGTGGCTATTGCATAATTTTTGTGCAGAACCAATTAATTTGGCTGTAGTTTTTTACGCACATACTCTGCCCGTTTGACATCCCGTTCTTCCTCTTCAAGAATTTCGCCAAAATAGAACTGGATGTTACCGGGCCTTGATACAAGCATAATCTCATTTATTGTATCTATACTAATATTTTTGATTATTCCCATACCGATACCCAGCCTGACTGCAGAGAGAAGCCCCAGCGTCTCATCACTACTGAGAATCCTGGCTGAGGTAAGTATTGCCAGACTTCTGTAGATTTTGTCTTCAAATTCATACCTTGCCTTTTCATAGATTAGATTCCTTGTCTTTTTCTCCACATCGATCACCATCTTCGTGAATTTATTGATATTCTGAACCAACTCTTCCTCGGTATATCCAAGGGTTCTTTGATTTGATATCTGGAAGAGATTACCCTTTATTTCAGTTCCTTCTCCAAACAGTCCGCGCACGGCCATTCCAAGATTAACAGCACTCTTTAAAATTTTATCTACTTCGTTTGTGTAAACAAGCCCTGGCAGATGGAGCAGAACCGAAACCCTCATACCGGTACCTAAATTGGTAGGACAGGAAGTGATAAAACCATATTCCTCACTAAAGGCATAGCCAAGGCTTTCACCAAGGAATTCCTCCACCTCAAAGACCGATAGAAGGGTATTCGTTAGAGAGAGCCCACAGGCAAGCCCCTGTATTCTCAGATGGTCTTCTTCGTTAACCATTATTGAAATATCTCCTTTCTCGCTGATAAATACGGCTGATGGGCGATCAGCCTTCACAAATGCCGGAGAGACGAGGTGTGATTCAAGGAGTGATTCCCGCTCAAGTGGTGTAAGTTTCTGAATCAAGAGATATCTTCCCTTTAATTTCCCGGTTATTGTTGATTGCACTACTTGAATTAGATATTCGGCATCCTTCTGTTTCATTTTTATTTCAAAGGGAATTCCTGCAAGATTCCGAGCCAGTCTTATCCGCGTTGATACAACGATTTCCTTTTCCTCGCAGTTTTCTGCCATC
The DNA here is from genome assembly GCA_039802145.1 of Caldifarciminota bacterium. Taxonomy (GTDB): domain Bacteria; phylum Hydrothermota; class Tepidihabitantia; order SM23-42; family JAOAFX01; genus JAOAFX01. Next base: position 9,533 of record JBDRWA010000059.1, read on the forward strand.
TCGGGTGATATTAACCACTTAATATTATTCAACATTCTCGAATCCCAATTCCTTTAATCGGTCCCTTATCTTTGCCGCCTCTTCATAAGCCTCTTTTTCCAGTGCCTTTCTCAATTCTTCACGCAGTTTAAATATCTCAAGCGCCTTATGTTGCCTGCTTCCAGGTCTCTTTCCAATATGGCGATTGCTCTCCTGGACCTCTTTGATAAGATTTTTAATATAAGGCTCAAAGACCGCAATACAATTACTACAGCCAAATCTTCCAAACTTTTTAAATTCCGCAAGAGACAAAAAGCAAACCGGACAGATTATCTGCTCATCCTGGCGGTTATATTCCTTCAACAATTTTTGAAGAACCTCAAGGGGAGAAAGCTTTTTATCTAAGAGAATTCCTCGCTTCTTAGCACATTCCTCACAAAGATGCAACTCTTTAATCTTTCCGTAGGAGGCATCCTTAAAATAGATGGATGCCGGATTTTTTTTACAATCATCACATAACATGTAACCTGCCTTCTTTCAAATTATACACCTCAGTCCCTAACTTTGCAATATCCAGTGAATGAGTAACCAGAACAATTGCCCGGTCCTTATTTTTTAGATCGATAAAAACATCCATCAGTTTATTCTTATTTTCCTCATCAAGGTTACCGCTCGGCTCATCCGCAAGGATCAAGATTGGTTCATTAATGAGGGCACGGGCAATCGCCACCCGTTGCCTTTCACCACCTGACAATTCGTCGGGACGACGGGTTCTCTTATCCGCCATTCCTAAAACTTCTAAAAGTTCCGCTGCCTTTTTATAGGCATCCCTTTTTGGAGTTCCGTTTAATAGTGCTGGCAGGGCTATATTCTCCAGTGCAGTAAATTCAGGTAAAAGATAATGGAATTGAAAGACAAATCCAATTTTTTTATTTCTAATTTGTGATAGTTCCGCATCGCTATGATTAAAGAGAACACAGGAATCAAAAATTACCCTACCGCTGGTCGGTTTGTCAAGACTCCCCAGAATATTTAAAAGAGTAGATTTACCACTTCCCGATGGGCCATAGATTACCACAAAACTACCCCTTTTAACCACGAGATCAACACCGCGTAAGACATGGATTACCTCGTTTTTCAAATAATAGGTCTTATGAATCCCTTCTGCTAATAGAATCTCACTCATTCCTCAATGCCTCAACCGTCACAAGCCGCGCAGCCCTGATTGCCGGATAGATTGTAGCAAAAAAACTTATCATTATTGCTGCACCAGCTACGACAATAAAATCTACAAGTGACATCTCAACCGGAAGGGTCTGAATAAAATAGACATCTCCGGGTAAATTTACAAAACGATATTGGTTAAGCAAAAGACAGGCAAAAAAAGAAAAGAAAACACCCATTCCCGTCCCAATAAATCCCATAATTGTTCCTAAATATATGAAAATCTTCATAATCTGATTTGCAGTGAAACCAAATGAACGAAGTATACCTATCTCCTTCACCTTTTTTTTAACAATGTTCACAAGCATTCCTACGATGTTGAATCCAGCAACAACCACAATCAGTGTCAGAACAATAAATGTTACAATCTTTTCTAATTTTAATGCCGCGAAAACTGAATGATTGGTCTTAACCCAATCCTGAACCAGATAGGGATAACCGACTTCCTTTTCAATAATCTTTGAGTAATATGGTGCCTTATACACATCATCCACTCTCAACTCAATACCGCTAACCGCGTTCTGCATTTCAAATAGTACCTGAACATCCTTGATATTCATATATAAAATCGTTGAATTATAATCATACATACCCAAATCAAAGATTCCTTTAAGTATAACTCTTTTGGAACGCGGCAATAGCCCGAGTTGCTCAACGAAAGGAGAGGTTATTATCAGGGTATCTCCAACACTTGCCTTCAGGCTCCGGGCGAGTTCAACTCCAATAACACAACCCTCTTCTAAATCAAAAGCACCATCAATAATATTTTTCCCCACCTCAGTAATTCCTTTCTCAAGCTCACTTTCAACTCCCTTGATTATCACGCCATCGACACTCCTCCTATTCCGGACCAGGGATTTGGTGATTATAAATGGTGCCTTTGCCTTAATAAAATGGAAATTTTCTAACTTCTCCATGATCTCACGATATTCAACAAGAGGCTCATTAAAAAATCGCCGGACTATTATGTGTGGGGTCCCCCCGAGAATTCTTCGCCGCAATTCATTCTGGAATCCATTCATTATTGAAAGGGTAATGAGCAAAGCACTAACCCCAACAAAAATCCCACCAATGGCGATGGAGGCGGAGAGAGAAAAAAATTTGCGATTTCTTGACAGTAGATACCGTTGTGCAACAAAGACTTCAGTGTTCATTACACCCTTCTCAATTGAGGAAACAGAATTACATCCCGGATTGATGACTGGTTTAAAAGAATCATACACAGGCGGTCCACCCCTATACCAAGTCCTCCGGTCGGCGGCATTCCATATTCAAGTGCCTCAAGAAAGTCCTCGTCTATCTCCGCAATTCCTTCTTCTTTATATGCAAGCTGTTCCTCAAATCTCTTACGCTGCTCTATCGGGTTATTCAACTCTGAGAAGGCATTGGCAATCTCTAAACCAAAAATAACCAGTTCAAATCTTTCCACAAGCGAAGGATTATTCCGATGTTCCTTTGCCAGGGGCGAAATTATTTTGGGATAATCAATAACGAAGGTCGGTTCAATCAAATCTCTCTGGACGAGTTCACTGAATAACTTATCAATCTTGTATCCGATTGCCTGACCTTCTGTTTTTATCCCATATCTTGTGCATAAATCATTTAGTTCTTTTTCGGAAATCTTGAGTATATCAACACCCAGTTTTTCACTCAATACTTCAGTATATTTTATCCTTGTAAATGGTCTCTTTATTTCTACGCTTTCTCCCTGAAAAGAAATTCTGTAATCAGAATAAAGATTTCTAACCAGATATTCCATCAATTCTTCAACCAGTTCCATCATTCCGTTATAATCTGTGTATGCCTGATATGCCTCAATCATTGTAAATTCTGGATTATGAAATCTATCAAGCCCCTCATTCCGGAAATCCTTGCATAATTCCCATACCTTCTCATAGCCACCAACAATTAATCTTTTCAGGTAAAGTTCATCAGCAATTCGTAAATACATTTCCTGGTCAAGGGCATTATAATAAGTCTTGAAAGGCCGGGCAGATGCCCCACCGTATATTGGCTGTAAGACAGGGGTTTCTACTTCAAGAAATCCTCGGTTATTAAAAAAATCTCGGAGAAGTGAGATGATCTTTGAACGCATTTTGAATACCTCGCGCGGGCTCATTGAGATTTTTCTAATATTTTTGGAACCACATCTTTCATCAGTGGTTTTATCCTTTATCGCTGGGCATCTTATTTCGCCGACTTCCACACAGGCGAATTCATGGCCGCAATCGTTACACTTGAAAATAACCGTATCCGCAATTAAATCAAGGTATCTTTTCCGATATCTGATTTCTATGTCCTCCAATCCATGCCATTTCTCCGGCAGCGGTCTTAGGGATTTTGCAAGGAGTACGAAATTTTTTACAAAAATTGTAATTTCACCGGTTTTAGTTTTGAACACTTGACCCTCAACACCGATGAAATCACCGATGTCAAAATTTTCAAAAAGAGAAAAATTTTCCCCTAAATCCTGCTGACGGAGATAGATCTGAATTTTATCATTTTCATCATTGAGTGTGGAGAAAATTGTTTTACCATGCCCTCTTATTGCAATTACTCTTCCTGCAGTTTTTACTATAGTTTGCTTTTGTGAAAGTTCTTCAAAGTTTGCTTTTATTTCGGCAAAAGTATGGGTTCTATCAAACCCATAGGGATAAGGATTTACTTGTAAATCCCTTAATCTTTTTAATTTTTTGAGCCTTTCTTCCATACACAATAATACACCAATCTATTCAAAAGTCAACTCCTTTATTGTTGATTTTTTC
>JBDRWA010000060.1:0-13301 GCA_039802145.1 Caldifarciminota bacterium
AGTGAGTGGAGTGATATTGATGTTGCCTTAGTATCAGACAATTTCACCGGAATAAGATTTTATGATATTGAAAAATTGATTTCTGTGCTTAAAACATAAAATCACTCTAGACGATCGCACCACTTCAAAAAAGAAAATTTTAATCCGAAAAATGACCTGTTTATTAAAGAAGTAGTATCTACAGGAATCAAAATTAAGTAAATTAAAACTATAAAAAATTTAAACTGCTTTGCAACTGAAGCGGTTACTTGCCTTTGCTATCAATCTAAATTGTATTAAATACAAAAATCTTCTATTCCCCTCCGTTCTAACATTCTAACATGTTAGAATCTTTGGATAGAAACTTTGTTGGGAATAAGCACAATATTTTTATTCAAATTTTATACTCTGTCATTCTGGTAATTACCAGAATGACAGAATGATGTTTTTGCCATTATGTATATATATAAATGTATTATCATTATTTCGTCAATTAACGAAATACTGAAATGCTATTTTCTATTATTGGTCATAATTTTTACGAATGCTTTTACTACATTCTCATCAAATTGAATATCAGAAAGATACTTTAATTCTGCGATTGTCTGTTCTTTGTAAGAGACCTTTCCGACGGACTCTTTGGGGTCAGAAACAAATTCCCCAAAAATAAATCTCCAAACAGTCTGAAAATTTGAAATTTTGATATCGTGGTTTGTCTATTCCATTTGAATTAAAAATTTTATAGTTCTATTATTCTATAATTCTAAAACTATCGAACAATTATAATCACAATTCTTTAAGGAAGTAATTAAAACATCAATGTGGTGGCGTTTCAAGTGTTGCCATTTTATGTAGTAAAAATTGTGGTACTTACTGATCGGGACAAACATTGCGTCTCCGCCCTGAGGCAGTACACCCCTTTGTTGGTTTGTATTTATTTACCCGAAAGAAATTCCCTGGGGTGCCCGCAGGCACCCCAGGGTCCGGAAAGGGGTCGGGATTTTACTTTATTTTAACCACCCGTGTGGGTGAGCAATTCTTATCCTCAGAGACAATAAAATAGACACCGGCAGGTAATTCACGACCCAGATTGTCATCGCCGAACCAGGTGATACTGGATTCATGATTCAGGATACAGGATTCAAGATTGAAAAACTTAACAACCCTGCCTGAAATATCATAAATCTTTATCCTGTATCCTGTATCGTGTATCCTGCATCTGATATGGAGATTGTTCCTGAATGGATTTGGATAAACTAACAAACTCTGGATATGGCTATCCACATTCATATTTCCATCATCTTTGTCCTCGGCAATCCCTACCTGTCCCCCATTTGTTGTCTTACGAATCATACCACCACGACCAACTCCATAAACCACATTGGTATTGATCGCAAAAATATCTTCATAGTTATGCCAGGTAGACGAATTAATTGCAAACCAATTTGTCCCACCATCTGTTGTTTTCATCATCGGATTATACCCACCACCTCTAAATACTGCATAGCCTGTAAGATTATCTACAAAATCAACTGATATTGCAGGAACAATACCCTGATCCAATGGCGCCTGGAAAAACCAGGAAGCTCCCCCATTTGTCGTCTTCATCATCTTGTAGTCACCATTAAAACCAATTAGCCCTGAAATATAACCGATTTGGGAATTAACTGGAAAATCTATTGAGTAGAAATTTGAATTCTGGGTCGGAGTGTAGTTCACCACCCAGGTCTGACCGCCATTTGTAGTTTTGTATACAAGTCCTACAACCCCGCCATATTCTTGCGGAGCACCTGAAACTGCATATCCAGTATCAGCATTAAAGAAAAATATATCCTGAATTGTCCGCCAACTCTCATTATTTGGTAAGGTTTGTAAAGTCCAGTTATCACCGCCATCAGTGGTTTTGTAAATCACGCCGCCTTCAACAGCCACCAACCTCCCACCGATATAACCTATCTGGTCATTCACAAATCTCACCGCATACAAATTGGCAGTAGTATTTGTATTTTTTGGAATCCAGGAATTACCTCCATTTGTCGTCTTTAAGAATAATCCATTTGCACCACAAGCAAAACCTAACTGGTTGTTCAGAAAATCAACATCATAGAGATTTATACCAGTGCCAGATGATTGTTGAACCCAGTCAATCCCGCCATTTGTAGTTTTAAGAATATAACCGCTCCAACCAACGACATAGCCTACCTGTTCATTTTCCGGAAAATCAACTGCTGAAAAAACGACTTCGGGTCCGCTATTCAAGAAATTCCAGGTTGAACCAGCATCAGTTGTCTTCAGAATTTGTCCACATACCGGTGTAACAAAATCCCAGACATTACCAACTGCAAAACCAGTCTGTGCATTAGCAAAATAAATCTTCATGCCCGAAGCAATATATTTTGGTATAACAACCGTATTCCAACTATTTCCACCGTCTGTTGTCTTCATAATAAAACCTGCGCCTCCTGCCCAGCCTCCAGCATAACCAGTCTGGGTGTCTATAAAATGGACTGCATAGATTTCCCGGCTTGAATATTGCCGAATGGTCTGCCACGAATTGCCACCATTAGTGGTCTTGATAATCGTTCCATAACCACCTGAGGTAACATATCCTCCTGCATAGCCAGTCTGGTTATCAACAAAACTCACATCCATAAAAGTGACATTTGCCGGGCTTGTCATACTAATCCAGTTTGAGCCGCCGTTGGTTGTCTTTAATAACACAGGCGTTGTGGCATTATTGCCACCCACTGCAAAGCCGGTATTGGCATCAACCGGAAAATGGACTGCATGAATACAGTAGTCTGCTGATGAATACTGTAAATTCCAGGTTTGGCCACCATTGGTTGTTTTTAAAATCTTTTGACCCCAGCCACCTACAGCATAACCAATTTGATTATTACCCTGAGGGAAATCAACATCATACAGCCTGGAGCCATATCCACCTGTGTATTGAAATGTCCAGTTTGTACCCTGGTCTGTTGTTTTCAAGATGATTGGGTAGGTAATGTTGCCTCTGGATGCCTTTAATTCTCCCACTGCATAACCGGTCATTGCATCCGGGAAATCTATGCTGTAAAGCTCGTAATATCCAGGCTGGGAATCAGGATGGGGTGTGTAACTGATGTTCCATGTTATCCCACCATCGGTTGTCTTGAGAATAGTTCCACCTTCAGCATCCACCAGGAACACAATATTCTCATTGATAACACAGAGGTTGCCATATTGATTACTTTGAGGTTTTGGGCTCTGCCAGACCCAGGAAAGAGGCGTGGTCTGGGATATACCAAATGTAAAAACTATTAATGTTATTGTAAAAATCAATTGTTGGTTCATGATACCTCCTTTACTGAATATTTATTATCCATAATTGTGTCCTGATTATGGGTTGATATTACATAAAGATGCCCGAAAAATCATTCATTCTGAGAGATTCATATACTTAAGCTTGACAAATGACCAATTTTCTATATAATTTTCCATTTATGGATAACAAATATGAAAAGCTGTTTTTCATGGTAAAAGATTCATATTACCAGGATAAATTATCAATCAGAAAAATTGCACTCAAGTTTAATATTCACTATCAGACTGTCTTCAGATGGTTAAAACGATACAAGAGTGTTGGAAAAGAAGAATTTCCCTGGTGTTATAAAAGACATGGGAGACGTATATCTACAAACATTGAAAATATTGTGATTAAGTATAAGGAAAGATACCCCTGGCTCACAATCACCTCTACACGGAAAATGCTCTTGAAGAAAAAAATAAAAATCTCATGCAAGGCAATCTGGAACATCTGGAAACGCAATGGTTATGCAGGATTTGACCAAAAATTGATGGGAAATGATTTTACTGACTTCGTACCCCTGACCAGAGAAGCAAGATTGAAATTAATGCAGGCACAGAGATATTATGAAAGTGGAATGATTAAAGAATCCGCAAGAATCCTGAATACAATACCTTGTTTACCAAAAAACGATTTGATCTTGCAGGTGCCCTATGAGAAATTAAATCTTAAACGAAGGATAGAAAGACTAATGATGCAATTCGGAACCATAACATTGTCAGAATATCTTCAGAAAGCAGAACAGGTTTATGAAGAATGTATTAAAAATCAGTGGAATTACTCAGCATTAAGAATTGGCATTGCATTGTGTCTTGCATTATCATGGTTTGGTACTCCAGAAAGATTATCAAAATGGATAAAAAGGATTGAACGCCTGATACCTTCTTCTATTAGAAAGGCGAGGGATTTATTTCCCATATACTTTACAATGCTACTCTCTAAGTGCCATTGCTTTGTACAACAGTTAAAGATAAGAAAGGCACTTGACCTACTCCGTTATGCTTATCGTCTTGTTTCTCAACAACAAAAACCATCTTCTAATTTTCTTTATGACCTTGCAATTCAATACATAGATGTTGAGGATTATAACACTGCAGAAAATTTACTGAAAAGGGCATTTGAGGGACTTGCTGAACAAAGGAAAAAGAGAGCAAAGGCGTTACTTGCAATCTATGTCTATCTTTCAAGATGTGAAAAGAAGGCTGCCCTGAATCTCCTGAAAGAAGCAGAAATTTATGATTGGGTCAGAAACGCCCAGTTATTCCGCTTCCAGTCATTTTTCGCATTAATTGAAGGAAAGCCCTTAGAGTCACTCAGCCTTGTACAAAAAGCACTGAATTCAGCGAAAGAGGCAGGATTGCCTCTTGATATTGCTAATTCTTATCTTGCGACCGCAAGTGTATATATGTGCTTGGGAGAAATGAAAAAAGCAAGGGCATTAATAAATGTTCTAAGAAATTTCACGAAAAAGATAAAGATGAACCGACAATTGTTAATTGCTAATATATTGCTACAAAAATTTCCCAAAAACAAAGAAGTCTTAAAATTAAGTACAGTTAATCTTGCCCGGCTTTTGAAAAACAAGGGTTATATAGCTGGCTATAACTATGCCAAGAAAAAAGGGGTGATGTTCTATTTTTATCGCTATCTCTTCTTCTATCCTGAAATTGTTCAAAAAAGGATTGAAAAGAATAAGCCAACATATTTGCCTAAAACCATTTTACGTCTGCCGATATTTAATATAAAGACCGATGTCTACCACATTAATCTATTGGGCAGAATAACCATCTTTCGCAATCAAAGATATCTCAAAGTTCATCTTTTACCCAAAGATACCGCAATACTCTTGTTTATTATAACCAGAATCAATGAACCAGAAAAATCATTGAATTTAAATGAATTATACAAAAACTTCTGGCACAATAATCCAAGTCCCGCACGGCTTTTTTCCCATAGTTTGGTGCGGATAAAGAAGCAACTAAAGATTTCTGCCCATTATTTAGAGGTAAAAAGGCAGGCTGGTGAATCTTATATGATCAATCAAAATCTTTATTTTACCACTGACTATCAGGAATTCAACGAGACCCTTGCACGGGCAAAAGCGCTACAGCGGGCAGGGGAATGGGGATTTGCAAGAAAAGAATATCTAAGGGCATTTAAATTATTTAGGGGTGAGCCATTCAAGAAGAACTTTGACAACTGGTCAGTGGATATGAGATTTAAGATTTTGAGCCAGTTTGAGACCGAAGCAATAAACTTTGCAAAGAGTTGTATTGAGCACGGCAATAAAACCGACGCCCGGAAAATTTTGCAGAAGGTCTTGAAGATAATTCCGGATTCTGAAGAGTCTCAAAGACTACTTGAGACTCTTTGATTACGCAGACAAAAAATTTGGCTAAAAGGTTAAATGGCTAGATAGTCTTATCTTAATGCTAAATTCTTTACCTCTTTTACAAAAAAGTTTTTCACATCCTGCCATTCTACTGGTTTTATCATTTTCGGCATTTTATCCTGCTCTGCATCATCAAAAAAAATTAAACTTTTCTGAATGTGGATGACATTAGAAGCTAAATTTTTGTATTTTCTATCATAAAAATTCAATATTTCAGTTAAACTATAACCTGCCTTGCATATAAAGTACAAATCAATAAAATCTCTTTTTAATCCACGGGTTGCTATTGCGTCAATCTTCATAGCGGCGATATCCCTGATATCAGCAATACTTATTGATTGATATTGTAAAGGTTTGAAAAGTAAAGGATATTGGTATACAAAAAGACTGAATCTTATTCTTTCAAAAATTCCTAAAACCGTTCCTTTATCTGCCTGTTCTTCTTTAAATTCTCCCAACTGAGATAATCGGGCAGAAAATATTTTCGGTATAAAATCCTTTGGTGTGAAGAAATCAAGATCAACTGAAATACGATGTCCTAATTGGAGTGCAACTCCTGTGCCACCAGCCAGGTACGCATCTTTTAGAATCTTTGACTGCCCTAATAGGGCCAGATTCTTCTTTGCTTTTTTTGTAACTGCTTGTTCAAACATCGCATTTTCTCTTTAGGTAAATCCAAAATAACTGCCCAATAGTTAGCGCTCTTTTTTGAAAAACCACGACTTTCAATCAGTACCTTGCGCATTTCTGATTTTTTAAAATTTTTCCATAACCAAGCAACTGCCTTTTCATCACCATATTCCATAATCCGTCTGAGGATATAAATACGATACTTTTTAATATCTAACTTATCTAAATCTGCCTCCCAGAAATATTTTTTTATGAATTTTGGTATGCTTTTCATACCATCTATTATACCAGATTTTATCAGGAATTCAAGGAGAAATTGATTTTATATCAGTGAACTTTTTAAGAAGAATTTTGATAATTGGTCAATGGATATGAGGTTTAGAATTTTGAGTCAGTTTGAGACTGAAGCAATAAATTTTGCAAAAAGTTGTCTGGAGCACGGGAACAAAAATGATGCACGAAAAATACTACAAAAAGTATTGAAGATAATTCCGGATTCACAAGAAGTGAAGGGATTGTTGGATGGCTTGATGGTTGGATAGTTGGGTGGGTAGATGGTTTTATGGTTAATTACATTGTAGGGCAAACCTTTAGGTTTGCATTTTTTATTTCTGCAAGGCTTAAAGCCTTGCCTTTAATTTTTTCAAAATCTACGCTTACTCAATATTTATGAACAAAGGCAAAATAACCCACAGCTAACCCTGCTCCATCCCAGCATAAGTCTTTCCATGAAAAATGTCCCTTTTTCTTTTTATCATAAATTTCTTTTCCCAATCCTGCTATTGCAGTAAATGATATTGAAAAGATTTTACCTTCCCGTTCATCTCTATCCAGTCTACACACTAAGGTATGATAACTCAAGCCCACTATAGTCGCAGAAAAATAAAAATGTAAAAATTTATCCTGAGAAAACCATTCATCGCGTGATACCTTAATTGTAGGTTTGATTTCAGGTACTTTATATATTTTTAAAGAATCATTGAGTGAATCATTTTTCTGAGCAAAGATAAAAGCAAAAGGCAATACTATTAAAATCATTATTCTTTTCATTTTTTCAACCATGTTTTTATTTCTTCATATAATCTTTTATTACCAATTTTTTTGGATAGCGTCATTACCCGTCGTAAAGTATTCATACAATCATAACCACGATAATAATCTAATTTTGCTTTTAAGAATTGGAATTCTAATCTATATACATCCATTTCACTTTCATCCAACAATTTACAAATCCTTGAATATACCGATAAAGCCTTTTTAATCTCGCATTTAAGATAAATATTTATGAGTGTTTTACCTATTTCAAAAATTAGTTCGTGATCTTTTATTATATTTAATAAATTTTCTAATTGCTCTGTTAAGTATTTATCTTGTTGATTGGCATAATAAAATTTTATATTTACACTCATAATTTTTAGAAAAATTTTATGTCTTTGTTTTAGTTCTTTTTTTATTAAATTATTAATAATTGGCTTTAGTTTTAAGATTTTTCCTTCTGCTTTTTTATGATGTAAAAATTTGAATTCATCAAATAAAATTTCAATAAGAAAAGAATAATTAGATAAATTTAATGCTAATTTTTTTGCCTCAACAAGCCATTTATAAGTATCAGAATCTAACCTTTCAATTTTTATTTTTACTATTAGATAAAAATTTTCTAACACTCCTTCGCGGTCATTAATTTTCTTTGACAACCTTAGTGATTTAAATAGGTATGATAAAGCCTTTTCGTAGTTCCCCATATAAAAATATGATTTAGCAACGCCGGTAAGGCTTATGGAAGCACCGAATGGATATGACATCATATTAGAAAATGCATAAGACTTATTGTATTCATCTAATGCCTTTTTACATAAACCCGCTTCAAGATAACAATTCGCAATATTATGAATGGACTCCACGATACCCATTTTATAACCAATGCTCTTAAATATTTCATATGCTTTAATATAATATTTTAATGCATCATTAGGTTCATCCAAGATTGAACCTATATTATTGTAAACCCCCGCAATTTGGGCAATATCACCAATTTGGGCAAAAAGATTTAAACTTTTTTTATAATATCTTAATGAAAGCGAAGGGTTCGACATTTTTCTGTATAATACACCCATCAGGTTATAAGACAAAGCCAATCTTCTTCTTTCATTAATAGCGTTAGCTATTTTTACACTTTTTTTAACAAAATGTATTGCCTGTTCGTATCTACCCGTCTGATAATAAAAGATGGCAAAGTTATAAAATGATCGGGCTATAGTTAAATATAACTTAGCTCTATCTTTGGTAATTTTTTCAATCATTTTATTCATAAACATAATTATCTTTTCAACTTTTTTTATATCTCCAATTCTTAGTAACAAAAATAGCATTTGATTTAATATCTCTATTTTTTCGATTTTATCAAAACAATTTTGATAGGCAGTTTCAATAAATTTCAGGGCTAATTTATATTTTCCAATTTTTTCAAGTACTTCGGATATCCCTTTATAACTGGCAATTATGCATTCTTTAAATTTTTTAAGCCTCTGGTAATCATCCATTGCTTCTTTATACCTTCCCAGCAAATAATAGACATCACCCCTTCCCTGAAGTGCTCTCACAAAATAGTTATTTCTCTGAGAATTTGGATATAATGCCATAAAACTAAAGTCCCGGATAATTTATTCCAAATTTTTGCTTGTAGTATATCCGTAAAAATAAAAAAATTAAAATAGCAATTATTAAAAAATATGGGAAAATAATCCCCACGATTAAGATAAGTAAAGGTCCCCCTATTCTGATTGATAGTGTAACATACTTATCTTCGCCATTAAGTGCAGCCATCGCAAATAACGGTAAGGCTATCACTGAAGGTATAAAACAAATATAATCTTTTAAAAAAAAGGAGGTGATTGTGCAGGCAAGTATCAAAAATAATCCCAATCGTGAGGCATTTATTCTATTCAGCAATACACCAGTTGTTAAATAACCGCATTTTTTGTCACCTTCGATATCAAGCACAGTTGTATTCACAAATATTGCACTGACAGCAAGGACATAAGGCAATGAGCTTATAATGCACTGATTAGAAAATTTATCAATTGTTAACCATCCAACTGAAAAGTTTACAAATCCATAGCCAATGCCATTGATCAAAAAATCTGCAAAGGGAATTGCCTTCATTTTGAATGGCGGGAAAGAATAAAAAATACCAAAAAGAAATGAAATTATCATAAATATAATTATGATTGGCGGTAGATTAATTGAAAAAATAATCGTAGCCACAAGCAATATACCAATTTCAATATAAGCACTCCTTAATGACATCATTCCTTCTGCAATAAGGAGGTGCTTTTGATTTATTGCGTCAGATTTTTTATCTGCAATCTGATTTAGAATGTATAATATTGATAACAATCCCGTATAAGCGATTATTGTAAAAATAAATGTCTTATTGAAACGGAATCTTTCCCCACCCGCCTTGTAATAGCCGATTAAAAAAAATGCCCAAACCGGAATAAGCAAAATCGGTCGGGCAAGAAAGATATAATCCCAGACTGAATTTTTACATTTCATAACATTTGATTTATAATTTCAAAAAATCAATTTGCATCCCTATCTGCATTGAATTCTTTGAATTACCTTTTATATGCTGGTTATTCTGAATATTAATATATCCTAAATAGAATTCAAGAAATAATAAATTTTTATAAAAAACTCTGGCGCCGATATTAATATTTGCAGTGTTCTGAGAAACTCCTGATAGGTAATTATCTTCTGGGAAATAAATGCCAGGAATACGCGGTTTTTCGGGAATCGGCCAGATAGAATTCACATTATTTTCACCTTTTCTGAGATAAGAGCTGTTTATAAAGATATCAAATTTTTCGTTTAAATGGTGGACATATTTTAAATACCATTCATCACAATCAGGGCCGTAAGGAAAACCTATCGGATAACCATAATACATATACCTTTGATATGGCGCATATATACAATATACCCATCTTGATAAAAGGTGATATTCAAAAATTAAGAAATTATTCCTTAAAAATAAATCGGTAAATTCTGTACCAAAGTTTATACCGAAGTGATTCGGTTCGCCATTGGGGTCAGGTTCAAGTTGATAATCGTCAACCAATAATGCTGAATAGAATGCACAATTCTTCAAAAAGATTTTTACATCAAGATGGAAAAATAAATCTGCATCTCTATCCCAATTGTGTTGTAGGGTATGAATGAAAACAAGGGGGTTGAAATGGTAAGGCATTAAAGCAAAATTTTCTCCACCCTGTGTCGCTGCTTCAGAAAAACTGCAATTAAACCAGCTTACCGGAGTAAAATCAAGTCTTTTTATTATTAAAAATCTTCGCGCATTTATGAATGTATTGATTGTATCACCGATGTATTCCAGTGGTTTACAAAACATATCATCAAGTTGGCTTAAAAAATAGCTCAGTTGAAAATACTTTGCAGTAAGTCGGTAGTGAAACCAGTCAAGCGGCGGCCCATAACCAGAAAGTAGCATATTATATCTTAGAGAGGGACCAATAGAAAATCTCTCCCTGCCAATAAAGGTTCCCCAATATTCATTATCATACCTAACATAGACCCTCTCGTAATCTGCTGAAAATAGATTTTTAAATACTTTATTAGGCGGAAGGCTATCGGTTCCAAATTTTACATCAGGTTGTAAATAAATTAGAAAATCAGAAAATTTATAATTTACCATCGGTTTAAATCTGGCGACTTGCACTGTATCAATCTTAATTCTTAATGAGAGATTCGGCAACCAGAGGCGGTCATATAATAACTTTGCTTGATTAACTGCACAACTACTAGTTTTAATAGAATCATAAGCTAAAAAAACTGAATATGGTTTAACACTCGGGAATTTTGTATAAAAATAACCTCTTACCTGAAGTTCCTCCAGAACTTCATTCTGCCATGAGTCAATTGGACAATAGATAAAAAAAATAAATAAGAAGGTCATTATTTAAGTTTTATAGTACAGCCTTAAATGTGAAATACTATAGACAATTAACTTATAACTATACCAAAATCCACACCCAAAAAACCACCAACAATCTTTTAGTATGCTCCTTTTCCCAATATTACTGCGGGTACGGTCTGGAATAACAGTTTTATATCAAGGGTGAGGGAACGATTTAATGCATATATCAAATCTAAAAATATTGAAGAATCACAGGGCATACTACCACGGCCATAAACCTGCCAGAGACCGCTTACTCCGGGCTTTATTTTTAATCTATCTTTATGCCAATCTTTATAATATTTAACCTCGTAAGGTATGGGTGGCCTTGGTCCGATCAATGTCATATCTCCCTTTAATACATTGAAAAATTGGGGAAATTCATCAATAGAAGTTCTCCTTAAAATCCGGCCCACCCTTGTTATTTCAGAATAATTAATAATCTTGCCCTTTGGTGTCTTGTTTTCAATAAATGCCTTAAAATCGTTCTCCCTTTTTTCCTGGGAATTATTATTATACATTGAACGGAATTTATAAAGTGTGAATTCATTTCCATCCTTTCCGCATCTTTTTTGCTTATATATTACGGGACCTGAAGACTCCAATTTAATAGCAATGGCAACGATTATAAAAAATGGGAAAAAAATGACTAATACTATAAGTGATAAAATAACATCAAGAATTCGTCGAACAATAATTTGCCAATTCTTTTCACCATTAATTTTTATTGAAACTATTGGTAGATTATCTATTTTACACCATTCCCATTTCAATGGAAGGTCATTGAATAAACCAGTAACAATATGCACTTTTCTACCAATTGATGAATGCCTTTTTATTTCTTTATACAAATTCCCAAAATCTTTTTCTGAACTAAATAGAAAAATTTCCGATTTATTTAATTCCTCGTCATTAGCATTTGAATTTATTAGATTAAATCCGATGATTGGATTTTCCTCAAAAAATTGCTTAAGTTGATTAAATTTATCTTCAGGTCCGATATATTTACAATTAGTTCTATGTTCGGATTTAGAGAAGTAACTGATTAGAATTTTGGGGATTATTAATAATCGTAAGAAAGATGTAACAAGGGGATATGAAATAAAGAAAAAACAGAATATAAAACCACGGCTATTGTTCAAGAAATAAAATTTTGTAAGAAATCCAACAATAACATAAGCAATAAAGGAAAATATCCAGACGTTTACGAGTTTAAAAAAAACACGACCCGATTGGGCGTAATAATAATGATTATACAAATCATAAAGATAACTAATTAACAGTATTACGAAAACGAGAAATAGAAATGTAGATAATTGATTGGGAATGTAATGGACACCACTATGGTATCGCAAAAATTTTGATAAGAAATATGAAGTAACAATTGCGACAATGTCGGTAAACAATAAGATGATTTTAAGCATACATATTTAAAATGCTCACATTTACGCTGCCCATTCTTTTATTTTTGAGCAAACATATTCAATCTCGTGCTTGGTTAATTCCGGAAACATCGGTAGAGAAACAATTTCATTGGCACACTTTTCAGAAACCGGAAAGTCACCCTCTTTATATCCAAGATGATTATATGCCTTTTGTAAATGCAGAGGTTTGGGATAATGTATTCCTGTACCAATGCCATTTTCTTTTAAAAATTTCATAAAGCCATCTCTATCAGGAACCCGCACTACATACAGATGATAAATATGTTTACCATAATCCATTTCCTTTGGCGTTATTATTTTATCAATTCCGTTCAGAAGTTCATTATAATAATAAGCATTCTGCCTGCGGTCTTCATTCCAGTCATCAAGGTAATTTAATTTTACATTCAGGATTGCGGCCTGGAATCCATCCATCTTGAAATTCCAGCCTTCAAATTCATGGAAATATCTTTCCTTCTGTCCGTGGTCAATCAACATCCTCACTTTCTCTGCCAACTCTTCGTTATTTGTCAAAACCATACCACCCTGTCCATAGGC
>JBDRWA010000061.1:0-1279 GCA_039802145.1 Caldifarciminota bacterium
GATGTTTCGTAAGACGTTGGATAGTGCTGAGGCTGGTGATAATGTTGGGATATTGTTGCGTGGTGTGGGTAAGGATGAGGTTTATCGTGGGATGGTGGTGAGTAAGCCTGGTTCTATTCATCCGCATCATCGGTTTAAGGCTGAGGTTTATGTGTTGAAGAAGGAGGAGGGTGGTCGGCATACGCCGTTCTTTACTGGTTATCGGCCGCAGTTTTATATGCGTACGACGGATGTGACTGGGGTGGTGAAGTTGCCTGAGGGTGTGGAGATGGTGATGCCTGGTGATAATGCGAATTTAGAGGTGGAGTTGATTGCGCCGGTGGCGATTGAGCAAGGTTTGCGGTTTGCAATTCGTGAAGGTGGCAGGACGGTAGGTGCTGGGGTGGTAACCCAAATCATAGAATAATTATGAGGGTCATAATCAGCTTAGCTTGCACCCACTGTAATAACAGGAATTATACTACTACAAAGGATAAGAAAAAGCAAACGCGGCTTGAGATTAAGAAATACTGTAAATTCTGCCGAAAACACACGATTCATAAGGAAGTAAAATGATTCTGCGAAATTCTGATAACCTGAAACACCTTAAAGTCCTATTGATTTTATCTTTAGGTATTTAGGTATTTTGGACTTTTGGGTATTTATATAATGTTTAGGCCTGTAGCTCTAACGGTAGAGCATCCGGCTCCAAACCGGAGGGTTGGGGGTTCAAATCCCTCCAGGCCTGGAGAAAATTAAAAAGTGATTAATAAGTTAATAGAGTATGTAAAGAATGTTTACTTAGAAATGAAAAGGGTTTCCTGGCCAACAAAAAATGAACTCGTTAATTCTACGGTGATTGTGATATTGATATCGGCTTTTGTTGCTTTGATTATATTTGTTCTTGATCGTGTTTTTACTACACTATTGGGAATAGTTATCAGGTGATAAAATTATGGACTGGTACGTGGTTCATACACTTACTGGACACGAACAGAAGGTAAAAAAGATTCTGGAAAGGACAATTAAAGAAAACAGAATGGAGAATTTTTTTGGTAGAATAATTATTCCAGTTGAGAATCTTGTAAAAATAAGAAAAGGAAAGAAGGTAATGGAAGAAAGAAGACTTTATCCTGGATATATAGTGATTGAAATGGAACCCACGAACGAAGCATTGAAATTGGTCAACTCGGTCCCGGGTGTTACACACTTTCTGGGTACACGGAATAAACCAATACCACTTGTCAAAGAAGAGGTAGATGCGCTTCTGGCTCAGGTTGAGGAATCAAAGAAAAAAGTT
>JBDRWA010000061.1:1289-13238 GCA_039802145.1 Caldifarciminota bacterium
TTACAAAGATACCATTTACAAAAGGAGAACGGGTTACTGTCATAGATGGTCCGTTTACCGATTTCGTTGGAACTGTTGAAGAGATCTATCCAGAAAGAGAAAAGGTAAAAGTAATGGTTGTAATATTCGGAAGGCCTACGCCGATTGAACTCGGTTTTCATCAATTAAAAAGTTTCTAAAAGGAGTTTTATGGCAAAAAAAGTAGTTGCTGTTGTTAAATTACAAATTCCTGGGGGCAGTGCTACTCCAGCGCCTCCGGTTGGACCTGCGTTGGGTCAGCATGGCGTTAATATTATGGAATTTTGCAAAGCATTCAATGCGGAAACAAAGAATCTTGCAGGATTAGTTGTTCCAGCAGTTGTGACGATTTATAATGACCGTACCTTTACCTATGTATTGAAAAGTCCACCAGCTTCAGTTTTATTAAAACAGGCAGCTGGTATTGCCAAGGGTTCTGCGCAACCAAATCGAGATAAAGTAGGTAAGATAACGCGGAAACAATTAGAAGAAATTGCCCAGCGCAAGATGAAAGACCTTAACTGTGATAGTCTTGAAAAGGCAATGAAAATAATTGAAGGAACTGCAAAGAATATGGGAATAATCGTGGAGTAAGAATGAAAAGATCAAAACGATATAAAGAAGCATTATCAAAGATTGATAAGAATAAAAAATATTCATTGAAAGAAGCAATTGAAACAGTTAAAAATATCGCAAATGCTAAATGTAACGAATCTGTAGATATTGCAATAAAGCTGAATATAAATATAAAAAAACAAGATCAGCAGGTCCGTGGTACTTCTGATTTACCGTACGGAACAGGAAAGACAAAAAGAATTCTGGTCCTTACCAAAGGTGAGAAGGAGAAAGAGGCAAAGGAAGCAGGTGCGGATTATGTTGGTTTTGAAGAATATATAGAAAAAATAAAGTCTGGCTGGCTGGATTTTGATTGCATCATAGCCACTCCCGATACCATGTCTGAGGTTGGTAAGTTGGGAAAAATTCTTGGTCCTAAGGGTTTAATGCCTTCACCTAAAACTGGAACCGTCACATTTGAGGTTGGCCCTCAGGTAAAGGCATTGAAAAAAGGCAAGATTGAATTTAAATCGGATAAAGGTGGTTGTATTCACGCAATGGTTGGTAAAGTTTCCTTTCCTTTAGAACATCTTGAAACAAACATACAGACACTTATTCAGGATGTAAATGCTGCCAAACCAGCAACGGTTAAAGGACAGTTCATCAAGTCTATCACTATTTCATCTACTTTCGGACCCGGAATAAAATTGAATGAAAAAGATTTCTTAAAATCTAAATAATATGTTTAAATTCTAATGGGAGGAGTGAAATGCCGTCACAAAAAAATGTTGAAATACTGAAAAAGAGTGTTGAAATTCTGAAGAATGGCAAGGCATTTTACTTCACAGAATTCACTGGACTGAATGTTCAACAAATGGAACAGCTGCGACGGGAACTAAAAAGAAATAATTGTAATTATTTTATTGTAAAAAATACTCTTGGGCTCATTGCATTGAAAAATTTAGGGTATGAAATTGAATCTATAAAGAAGATATTTTTTGGACCGACTGGAATCGCTATTGCATATGATGACCCGCTTATTCCCACTAAGATTTTTAAAGAAATTCAAGGTTTGAAAATTAAAGGTGCCTTTGTTGAAGGCATGGTCTTTGATGCTAAAGGCGTTGCCGAGCTTTCCAAAATTCCATCAAAGAATGTGCTTTTACAATCAATAGTGGGTTCACTTAATATGCTCGGCAGCCTTGTTAATACCTTAAATGGTGTTATGCAAAAATTAGTTTTTACAATTGATAGAATAAAAGAAAAAGTTAATAATTGATAAGGGGGTAAACAATGACAACAAAAACAAAAAGAAGTGTTGCTGAATTAGTTGATGATATTGGCAATCTGACAGTTCTTGAACTCTCTGAACTTGTCAAAGCACTCCAGGAAAAATTTGGTGTAACAGCAGCCGCGCCGGTCCAAATGGTCGCACCGCAGACCGGTGGGATTGAATCAGCAAAACCTGCTACGGAGGAAAAGACAGAGTATACGATAACATTAACTGCAAGCGGTGATAAAAAGATACAGGTCTTAAAAGTGCTTAGAGAATTGACAGGATTGGGATTGAAAGAGGCGAAAGACCTTGTTGATAACCCGCCCAAAGTGATAAAGGAAGGCGCGACCAAAGAAGAAGCCCAGAACTTCAAAGCTAAACTTGAAGAAGTAGGGGCAACTGTTGAAGTTAAGTGAAGGTTGTCTATAGATTAGGGTTGAGGGGATAGATCTCCAGAATCCCAACCCGATGCCTATTAATAGCAAAATAGGAGGCATATGTTCAATATTCTGAATTTTTCTAAAAATAAAGTTGATTTTGAAATGCCCCATCTTCTTGAAGTTCAGATTGAGTCGTATCGGCAATTTCGTGATGTTGCTTTGAAAAAAATATTTACTGAATCTTTTCCCGCTACTAACATACAGAGCAAGTATGAACTGCGATATGTCTCCCATCGCCTCGGTGCACCCAAATATTCAGTTCAGGAGGCGATTGAAAAAGGAGTTACTTATTCTATACCCTTAAGGGTTAATTTCCAGTTAGTATGTAGAGAAGATGATAAAACCTTGCGTTCTGTAATTGAACAGGAAATTTATCTCTGCGACTTGCCTTTAATGACACACCGTGGGACATTTATTATAAATGGGGTGGAAAGGGTAATAGTAAATCAAATCCATCGCTCTCCCGGGGTTTATTTTAGTGAAGAAAATGATAATTACTCAGCAATGGTTATACCGTATCACGGGCAGTGGATTGAATTTATTATCGATCCACAAAATGTGCTTTGGGCAATTCTTGATCGTAAGAAAAAAATATCAGGAACACTCTTTTTAAAAAGCCTTGGCTATCTATCTAATGAGGAAATAATCAGTAAATTTTACAAAACGAAAGTACTTAATCTTGAAGAATCCAAAAATCATTTTCTTGCTGAGCGGATTGAAAATTTAGACCTTCAATTTTTGGATAAAATAGACGATAATAATTATGAGATTTTAAGCAAAGCTGGAATCAAAAAGGTAAAAGTTGTAGATGTGGATCCGAATGACCGAGGCGTTTTCATATTAGACAACACACTAAAGAAAGACCCAGAAAATATTTCAACAGTAGAAGATGCAGCAAAGAAAATTTATTACTCCCTTAGAACCATTCCACCTCCGAGTCCGGAATTTGCAGTTAATTATATTAATGATCTACTATTCAGTCGTGCACATTTTGATCTTGGGGAAGTGGGTCGTTTCAAATTGAATCAGCGCCTCGGAATTAAGGAAGATTTAGCGAATACAAGTTTTACTAAGGATGATTTAATCAGAACACTTAAAGAATTACTGAAGTTCGCAAATAGAGAGTTTGAAGCAGATGATATTGACCATCTTGGCAATAGACGCGTACGTCGCGTGGGAGAATTGCTGGAGGCACAATTCAAACAAGCAATAAGCCAACTTATCCAGAGTATAAAAGAGAAGGCATCGCTGATGAATGAGGAAGACCTCTCGCCTCAAGACCTTATTAACCCCCACTTGGTTTCCAATATTTTGATGAAGTTCTTTACTACTTCACAGCTTTCACAGTTTATGGAACAAACAAATCCTATTTCAGAGATGACACACAAACGTCGCATTTCATCTCTTGGACAGGGTGGACTTACAAGGCAGACAGCAGGCTTTGAAGTACGCGATGTTCACTACTCTCATTATGGCCGTATTTGTCCCATTGAAACACCTGAAGGACCCAATATTGGATTGATTTCCAGTCTTTCAAGTTATGCACGGATTGATGAATATGGTTTCATAGTTTCGCCCTACTGGGAAGTGAAGGATGGAGTAGTAAAGAATAAGTTTGTTTATCTACGCGCCGATGAAGAAGACAAATACACAATCGCCCAGGCAAATACGCCTGTTGATAAAAATGGTCGTATCTTAGCCGACCGTGTGCTGTGTCGTCGGAAAGGTGAGTTCCCTCTGGTCCCCCCCGAGGAAGTTGATTATATGGATGTCTCACCTGAACAGGTATTCAGCCCAACAGCTTCATTAATACCTTTCTTGGAACATGATGACGCTGACAGAGCCCTGATGGGTTCAAATATGCAACGCCAGGCAGTTCCCTTGGTAAATCCTGATATTCCTCTTGTGCAAACCGGGATGGAAAAAAAGGTTGCCCGGGATTCCGGAACATTATTAATTGCTGCCAATGATGGTGTAGTAGAATATGTAGATGCAAATCAGATAATAATTATAAGCAGTAAAGGGAGAAAGGAGAAATATCAACTCGCAAAATTTGTGCGTTCTAACCAGAATACTTGTATCCATCAACGCCCGCTGGTGAAGGTAGGTGATACTGTTAAAAGGGGAGAGATACTTGCAGATGGTTATTCTACTAAAGAAGGAGTGCTTGCCTTAGGCAAAAATGTACTCGTAGCATTTTTACCTTATCTTGGCTACAATTTTGAAGATGCAATTGTTGTTAGTGAACGGTTATTGAAAGACGACACCTTTACATCAATTCACATTCTTGAGTTTGATTGTGAAGTAAGAGAAACAAAATTGGGTCCTGAGGAAATAACCAGAGATATTCCCGGGGTCCCGGAGTCAATGTGCAAAGACCTTGATGAATTCGGGATTATTCGTATTGGTGCAGAAGTTGGTCCGGATGATATCCTCGTTGGAAAGATTACACCAAAAGGAGAAAGTGAGTTGACACCCGAAGAGCGATTGATGAGGGCAATATTTGTTGAAAAGGCAACAAATGTACGCGATACATCGTTGCGTGTAGAACCCGGTGTTGAAGGTGTCGTTATTGATGTTCGTGTTTTGACCAGAAGGACGACTGACTCACTTGCCAAAAGAGTGATAGAAGAACGTGAGAAAAAAATTGAGCAGGAATTTTCTCAGTTGTATTACGAAGTAATTACCTACCGTAATGAACTATTAAAGCAATTATTGAAAGACCACATTGCTTCATCTACGATCCGTGACGCAGAAGGAAAAGTTATACTTAGAAAAGGACAGAAATTTGACGATGAATTTTTTAAAGCCCTTGATGTGAAAAAAGATATGAAAAAAGTAGAAAAAATAACTGCCGATGAAAAATTTATTGATAATGAAAAAATAAATGAAAAGGTTACAAATATTATCAAAGAGAGCGAGGAACACATCCAGCAGATCAAGACAGACGAAAAAACCGAAAAAGATAAATTGTTGCGTGGAGACGAACTGCCCTATGGGGTACTCAAAGTAGTTAAAGTTTATATTGCCCAGAAAAGAAAGATTGCGGTAGGTGACAAAATGGCGGGAAGGCATGGAAACAAGGGTGTTGTAGCCAAGATAGTTCCAGAAGAAGATATGCCCTACCTTGCTGATGGAACACCAATTGATATCGTTCTTAACCCTCTTGGTGTACCATCAAGAATGAATGTCGGGCAGATTCTTGAGACACATTTGGGTTGGGCGGCAAATAAACTAAAATTTTATGCTATCTCACCAGTTTTTAATGGTGCCACAATCGGCGAAATCAAAGAGAAATTAAAAGAAGCAGGACTACCTGAATCGGGTCAGGTTACTCTTTATGATGGACGGACTGGTTTACCATTTGACTCTAATGTTACCGTAGGTTATATGTATATGCTGAAACTGATCCATATGGTTGATGAAAAGATGCATGCCCGGTCCAGTGGTCCATATTCACTTATCACCCAGCAGCCTCTGGGTGGCAAGGCACAATTTGGTGGACAAAGACTCGGTGAAATGGAAGTATGGGCACTTGAGGCATACGGTGCTGCTTATACTTTACAGGAAATGTTGACTGTAAAATCAGACGATGTTGATGGGAGGGCTGCAATGTATGAAGCATTGATTCGTGGGAAAAATCCTCCCAAGCCAAGAGCCCCTGCATCCTTCAATGTTTTATTAAAAGAACTGCAGGGACTCTGTCTCAATGTAAGTTTTGAAAAGAAGGAGGATTCTGATGAAACATAGTCCTCAGGAAATGATTGATTTCTTAGATTTTACAGGCATAAAATTAAGTCTTGCATCCCCGGAGGCGATATTATCTTGGTCTAAAGGAGAAGTGACTCGGGCTGACACGATAAATTACAGAACTCAGAGACCGGAAAAGGATGGTTTATTCTGCGAAAAGATTTTTGGACCGGTGAAAGACTACGAGTGTGCCTGTGGAAAATATAAAAAAGCTAAATACCGGGGAACAGTATGTGACCGCTGTGGTGTTGAAGTTTTGCCTGCTTCTGTTCGTCGTGAAAGAATGGGACACATAGACCTTGCAGTACCTGTTGCTCACATATTCTTTTATAAGATTCCACCGAGTAAGATCGGGCTTTTGTTGGATTTAACCATAAATCAACTTGAGAGGATACTTAACTACGAAGACTATATTGTGGTAGAACCTGGCAATTCCACTTGCAAAAAGGGTGAAGTTTTGGATGAAGAAGAATACAAAAACGCCAGGGCAAAATTTGAAGGCTTTCATGCGGATACGGGGGGGCAGCCCATTTATGATTTACTAAAGGAGATCGACCTTGAGAATCTTGCATCAGATTTA
Organism: Caldifarciminota bacterium; assembly: GCA_039802145.1. Taxonomy (GTDB): domain Bacteria; phylum Hydrothermota; class Tepidihabitantia; order SM23-42; family JAOAFX01; genus JAOAFX01. The sequence continues at coordinate 7,909 of JBDRWA010000061.1, forward strand.
AGGATGAAGTTGGAGAAGGAAACACTTGAAGCAAGAAGGATCAAGTTACTCAATAAATTAAAACTTGTTGAGGCATTAAGACTTTCGGGTAATCGCCCGGAATGGATGATGTTAACAAGAATTCCTGTAATTCCGCCTGATTTAAGACCCCTTGTAGCACTGGAAGGGGGAAGATATGCAACCAGCGACCTTAATGATTTATACAAACGGGTTATAACAAGAAATAATCGCGTAAAAATGTTGATGACCGGGATAAAAACACCAGAGGTAATTATACGTAATGAGAAAAGAATGCTACAAGATGCAGTTGATGCATTGTTAGATAATTCACGTCGGACAAGACCAATTAAAGGAAGGGGGAACAGACCTTTAAAATCACTTGCTGATGCATTAAAAGGCAAACAGGGAAGATTTCGCAGGAATCTACTTGGAAAAAGGGTTGATTATTCAGGTCGTTCAGTAATCGTTGTAGACCCCAGTTTGAGATTATATGAGTGTGGTATTCCAAAGGAAATGGCACTGGAATTATTCAAGCCGATGATTATACGGAAACTTGAGGAGAGAGGGGTGGTCGATTCAGAGAGAAGTGCGCGCAGACTCGTTCGTTCGCGTTCTGCCGAGGTTTATGAGATACTGGAAGAAGTTATTAAAGACCATCCAGTGTTACTAAATCGTGCGCCCACATTACATCGTGTATCAATCCAGGCGTTCCTACCAATTTTAAAAGAAGGAAGGGCAATAGCGATACACCCGCTTGTTTGTGTTCCATATAATGCTGATTTTGATGGTGATACAATGAGTGTCCATATTCCACTTTCTCCTGAAGCGATTATGGAATCATATCTCCTTATGTTATCCATACATAACATCAGAAGTCCAGCTAACGGTAGAACATTAATGATGCCCACACAGGATATTGTAATTGGTTTGCATTATTTGACTAAAGTAAAGACAAAATCTGGAAATCCTAAGATATTTGGTGATTTTGACGAAATAATTTTTGCGTTAGAATCCGGATATTTGAATCTTCATGAGGTCATAAAATATAAATTTAAAGATAAAATAATAGAAACGACTCCGGGTAGGGTAATCTTTAACCAATTTCTACCTGAAGAGATGCGGTTTAAAAACGAAACTTTAGTTAAGAAAAAGATTTCAGCAATTGTTGATGAATGCCTCGAGAGATTTGGTACAGCAAAGACAGTGGAACTTCTTGATAACATTAAGAAACTTGGCTTTGAATATGCGACCCGGTCTGGTTTAACAATCGGTATTGATGATATGAGAAGTCCAAGAGATAAGGATAAGAAATGGAATGAAGGGTTAAGAGAAATTACAGAGATTAATAAAGCTCACAGGTCGGGTCTAATCTCCGAAACCGAAAGATATAATAAAGTAATTGATACCTGGACACGGGTGGCGATGGAGATAGAAGAGGAATTGATTAAAGAATTAGGCCAGGACCGAGATGGGTTTAATCCATTGTATATGATGGTAGAATCTGGGGCGCGGGGTTCAAGAAACCAGGCTAATCAGATATGTGGCTTACGTGGGTTAATGTCAAAACCGCAGCGTAAGGTTAGTGCGGTACAAATTATTGAAACGCCAATTAAGTCATCTTGTAAAGAAGGGCTGTCGGTCCTTGAATACTTTATCTCAACCCACGGCGCAAGAAAAGGATTAGCAGATACCGCATTAAAGACCGCGGATGCTGGTTATCTTACAAGAAGACTTGTGGATGTTGCACAAAATGTTACTATAACTATGGAAGATTGCGGCACGATTATGGGGCAGGAAATTACTGCATTAAAAGAAGGGGAAAAGATTGTTGAATCCTTAAGCGAAAGGATTGCAGGTCGTGTTGCACTTATTGATGTTGTGGATCCAATTACCAATAAGATTCTTATTGAGGCGGGCAAGGAAATAACAAATGAAATTGCTGAAAAAATTGAAAAATGCGGTATTGAGAAAGTAAAAGTTCGTTCAATATTGACCTGCGAAGCACCGGTTGGGCTTTGTGCCAAATGCTATGGCAGAAATCTTGCAACCGGCAGAATGGTAGAACTTGGTGAAGCAGTGGGTATTATAGCCGCACAGTCAATTGGTGAACCAGGTACACAGCTAACTTTAAGAACCTTCCATGTGGGTGGTGCAGCACTAAGGATTGCTGAAAGTACTACACGTCCGGCTGATTTTGATGGGGAAATTTTATTTGAGAAAATTTCTGCGGTTGAAACTCCTGATGGAAGAATGGTGAGTTTGAATGACAAAGGTCGCATTGTCCTGAAGGAAATCACAAAAGAAAGCTCAAAGGAAAAAGCACGCAGAATTACTTATAATATTCCTATTGGAGCTACCATTTTTGTTAAAGAAAAACAGCAGGTTAAAAAGGATGACATTTTATTTGAATGGGATCCTTACTCAATACCGATTGTTTCACCGGTTGGTGGTAGAATAAAATATAAAGATATTGAACCTGGACTTACTCTTCAGGAAAATTGGGTTGATGAAAGGTCTGGTGGGAAACAGGCAGTTATTGTTGAAGACCGTTTGAGGAAATTACATCCCAAGATTGTAGTATGCGATCCTAAGACAGAAAAAGAAATAAGGAGTTTTTCAATCCCTGCAGGTGCGTATTTAATGGTAAGAAAGGACGAAGAAATTAACCCCGGAACTTTGGTTGCACGTATTCCGAAAGAAATTGGAAAGAGTAAGGATATAACCGGAGGTTTACCGAGAGTGGAAGAACTTTTTGAAGCAAAACATGTAAAAGATGCTGCGATTGTATCTGAGATAGATGGTGTAGTAGATGTAGAAGAAGAAAAAGGAACCTGGGTTTTAACGGTCACACCTGAAGTAGGAGATAAGAAGATTTATAAAATACCAACTTCAAGGTATTTAAAAGTCCATTCAGGAGAACAGGTGAAGGCTGGTGACCCATTATGCGAAGGTCCGATTGACCCTCACGATATATTAAGGATTAAAGGTCCAATGGAGACACAGAGATTCCTGGTAAATGAAATTCTTGAAGTTTACAGAATTCAGGATGTTAAGATTGATGATAAACATATTGAAGTTATAGTGCGTCAGATGCTTCAAAAAGTAAAAATTGAAGATCCGGGGACAACTCCATTTGTTAGTGGTGAAATCGTTGATAAACGCCGTGTAATTGAAGTAAATCAAAAATTGATGTCTATGGCTGAAGGTGAGTATGTAAAACCTGCGACATATCGGCCTGTACTCTTAGGTATCACCAGGGCTGCTCTTTCCAGTGAATCATTCTTCTCAGCAGCTTCATTCCAGGAGACCGCCAAGGTTCTTGCTGACGCTTCAGTAGAAGGAAAGGTTGACAATCTTGAAGGTTTGAAAGAAAATGTGATTGTGGGTAGAATAATCCCTGCCGGAACAGGTTTTAGAAAATTCCAGAAAGTAGAGTTAGAGGTAGAGAAGGCAACTGAAGTAGAAGCCGGTTAAAATTTTTTACAATAATCATTGGTGCATTTAGCGGTATAATAACGATAGGATATCACTTTTACACTATCTATTTATCCATTATACAGTCTTGGTCATTGTTACGCAAAAACAATCAAGGATTCAATGTGGTAAGTCTGGGGAAACATATCAAAGAGATAAATTTTCTTTATTTGAAAACCCATTTTCAATATCAGATTTGTATCCCGGGCAAGGGTTGCGGGATTACAGGAAAGATAAATAATTTTTTTCACATTCGTATCTTTAAAATGCTGTATCACGCTCTCCCCCACCCCTCTTCTTGGTGGGTCCATTATCAAAGTATCGCATTCTCTAATTGAGCAAATTTTGTCTTCAACCCTTCCTTCTACAAAATCAATATTGTCAACACCATTCAGATTCGCATTATTTATTCCTTCTTTAACCGAATTAGGATTTTCTTCAATCGCTATTAATTTATTACAAAGCTCTGCCACACATATACCTATTACACCCACACCTGCATAAAGGTCAATTACTATTGGACCTTGAATTTCCTGCTTAATTTTTTTTATAATCTGTTCAAAGACCCGAGTATTAACCTGAAAAAAAGATGTAGGACCGACCTGAAATCTTTTACCGTCAAGTATTTCTTCGTAAAAAGAATTTCCAGAAATTATAATATTTTTTTCACCAAAGATTCTATTTGTCCTTTTCGTATTTATATTTTGACTGACACCAACAATTTCTTTACATTCATTTAAGAGCCCTGTATAAAGTATCCCGGGTAGCGTTTTTTCTTTCGTCACAAATGTTATGAATATCTGCCCGGTATTTGTCCCTCTTTTGACTATTATATGTCTCAAATTTCCCTTATGTCTGGATTCATTATAAATTTCTATATTTGATTTTTTTATACGCCCGCGCAGAATCTCAACTACACTGTTAATCTCTTTTTGATTGATACAACAGATATTATGACTTACGACTTCATGCGTTCCTTTTTTAAAATATCCAATTTTTAATTCTTGGTTTTTCTGTACAGGCAATTGGGCACGATTACGATAATACCAGGGTTCATGAGAAAAGACTTCAATATCGTTGTATTCAAACTTCCCAATATGTTTTAATGTATCAATAAAAATGTCCCTTTTTAATTCTATCTGTTTACCATAACCAATATGTTGCATCTGACATCCCCCACATAATCCAAAAACAGGACAGAGTGGCTCAACCCGTGCAGGTGATGGTTTGATAATTTCAACAACCTTTGCAACATTATAATCCTTTTTTTCGACAATAATCTCTGCCTTGACTTCTTCGCCCGGGATAACAAAATCCACAAAACAGACCTTGCCATTTATGTATCCTATTCCCTGCGCTCCAAGATTCAATTTCTCAATCTTTAAATCTATAAATTTTCTCATAAAAAATTATATTTGAATACCAGACCTTTCCCTGCCACCATTTCACCAAAAGGCTGATAGGCACCAGTTCATACTACAGTCCCACTTTCATTCGTCATCTTTCTCGGCGAACCCAATGCATCGCAATGATACCAACTCGTATCCGCACCAGCAGTATAGTAAAATCCGAAATACGAATTTCGAAATCCGAAACAAATTCCAAATTCAAAATTCCAAACTGAATAATATTTGAAGTTTGTAGCATTGGGATTTAGATATTGTTTAGAATTTCGGATTTCGGACTTAGAAATTTTCATTATGTATCCTCTGATAAGGATATTCTACCCGAATTTTGTAATATGTCAATACTACACAACCGTAAATAATTTGTATTATCTTTAAGATTTATGTAGAAAATAGAGATCTGACCCACTGTGCCCCCTGCCTACTGTAGCATTGGAAAATCATATTCAA
>JBDRWA010000062.1:0-12920 GCA_039802145.1 Caldifarciminota bacterium
TCTAATTTAGGGTGTATATAAACAATCTTTTCTGGATTTTTTTTGTTCTCAATCAATTTCTGGATATTTACATTACCCATAGGACCGGGACGGTAAAGGGCAATAATCGCGATTATGTCTTCAAACTTCTCTGGTTGTAAGCTTCTGAGCAATTCCTGCATCCCCTGACTTTCAAGCTGGAATACTCCTATTGTCTTGCCTTCTTTAAGTAGTTTATAGGTATCAGGATCATCAAATTTGATATCTTCTTTCTTTAATCCAACTTTTTTCAAACATTCATCAATAACCGTAAGTGTTTTCAATCCAAGGATATCCATTTTTAACAGACCTATTGCCTCAAGCGCATTCTTATCATACTGGGTTGAAATATCCCCTTTTTCAGGGTTTTTATAGAGTGGAACATATTCGGTCAATTCTTTGGGTGTGATAACAACTCCTGCAGCATGAATAGAAGGATGGCGCGCGAGTCCTTCTAATTTTCGCGCAATTTCAATCAATGTTTTATATAGCTCTTTGGAATTTATCAACTTACTGAACTCTTTATTCTCTTCAAGAACCTGGTCAATCCTTTTATTGGGAGGTATTAATTTAGCTATATGGTCCACTTCACTATAAGGAATCCCAAGGACCCTTGCAACATCTCTTACAACCGCTCTTGCTTGCATCGTTCCAAATGTGATTATTTGGCTCACATTATTAATCCCGTATTTTTTTCTTATGTAATCTATTACCTCATCCCGCCTTGTATCGCTGAAATCAATATCCACATCAGGTAGACTCACGCGCTCTGGGTTCAAAAATCTCTCAAAAAGAAGATTAAATTGCAAAGGGTTTACTTCTGTTATATCAAGGGCATAAAGCACAAGACTACCCACAGCAGAACCTCTGCCAGGGCCAACTGGGATACCACGTTCCTTTGCAAACTGGATAATATCCCTGACGATCAAAAAATACCCGGTCAATCCCATTTTCTTTATAACCTTCAATTCATAATTCAGACGGTCTGTAATACCTTCAGAGATACTGGGGAACTTTTTTTCTATATTTTTGAAAGTTAAGTCGCGCAAATAATCAAAATCTGACTCATATTCCTCAGGCCTTGGGAATCTGGGTAGTTTCACATCCTTTCCGGATGTATCAATGAGCAGATTACATCTTTCCGCAATCAACCAAGTATTTGAAACCGCCTCTGGAAGGTCATTAAATAATTCCGCCATCTCATCGGGGTTGCGGAAAAATGCCTGGTGTGTTTCAAACTTCAATCTTTCTTTATCATTTATTGTCTTTTTCGTTCCGATACACAATAAGACATCATGCGCAAGATAATCATCTGCTGAAAAATAATGGCAGTCATTTGTAGCAACGATTGGAGCATCATATTTATTACTCAGCTCTGTAAGTTTTCTTATTGTCTCTTCCTCATTACGCAATCCAAGCCTCATTAACTCAATATAAAAGTTATCTTTTCCAAATATTTCCTGGTATTCTTGGAGAGCACGCTCAGCACCGGCAATATCACCAGAATTAATTCGATATGGAATTTCTCCTTTAAAGCAACCAGAAAGGGCAATGAGACCTTCATGGTACATTTTCAACAGCTCTTTGTCCACCCTTGGCTTATAATAAAATCCTTCAAGATATGCAAGTGATGAGAGTTTAATTAAATTTCTGTATCCAGTCTCATTTTCACATAAAAGTGTCAAATGGAAAGAAGATTCAGGAACTCTTGAATCCCTTGTTTGCTCCTTTCTTGAACCAATGGCAACATATGTTTCCATTCCAATTATTGGCTTAACCCCTTTTTCATGTGCCTTTCTGTAAAATTCTATTACCCCGAATAGATTACCATGGTCAGTAATTGCCAGAGATTTCATCTCATATTTATGCGCCAGTTTTATAAGCTCTTCTATGTTCATTGCACCATCAAGTAAGGAATATTCTGTATGGTTATGGAGATGAATAAAAACTTTCAATTTTATAAATTTATGTTATCAATAGGTAGATATAAAGGATTTGCACAATAAATTTCCTTACACCTCGGACAGAGAATGAAGTTGAATTCTTTGAATACTTCCTCCTCAAGTAAGTCTTCAGGGATTGATTTTATCTTCTCAAATTCTTTTTGAATATCAATCTTGGAATCTTTTATGTTGATAACGCCATCAAAATCAGCAAATACTTTAATAATGAGCCGGTAGAAAAGGTCGCCGGGATTTATAATCCTTTGACAGCGACTACAGAATTGTGAAGCCATTTTTATGATAGAGTAAGCAACACCCTTTTACATACCTCTTTTAATGTTTCAAACACGCCTATTCCCTGGACTGCCACAGCCTCAAAATATGGATATTTAAGTTGTGGATTTAGAACTTTTTGTAACTCTTCCACAGATGTGATATTGGGTAAGTCTCTTTTGTTATATTGGATCACAATCGGAATCCTCTCTATTGAGATATTGTATGTCTTTAAATTGTCTTCCATATTCTGGAAAGACTCTATATTTTCATCAAATCTTTCAATCTGGGAATCAGCGACAAATACAATACCATCTACTCCCTTCAAGATAAGCTTTCTTGAAGCATTATAAAAAACCTGCCCAGGTACGGTGTACAAATGGAACCTGGTTTTAAACCCCTTAATGGTTCCAAGGTCAACCGGCAGAAAATCAAAGAATAGAGTTCTATCCAGTTCAGTAGCAAGACTGATCAATTTACCTTTTATTTCAGGATTGAGTTTTGTGTAAATGTATTTAATATTTGTGGTCTTACCACCCAGTCCAGGACCATAATATACTATTTTACAGTTTATCTCCCTTGAGGCGTAATTTATTAATGCCATAGAATCGTGTCAAAATCCAAATAGTTTATCAAGTTCATCTTCGGCTGCCTTTGTAAAATCCAGGTCAAATGGTTTCTGGGCTAATTGTTCTTTACCGAGTTTCTTAAAGATATCTTCAAAAATTTTTTCTAATTCTTGAGCAGTATTTTTTGTTTTAACCCGTACCAATCCCAGTGTTGTACGCTGGTCAAATATGACCGCAAGGATGACACGATTGGCAACCAAACAGACATATAGATTCTCCTTTTCGCCTTGATGGAATAGTGTAGAAAATTCTTTTTCTCCAATCAACGATGCCAGTTGGCTTGTGGCAGCAAAATCAGCAGCAGAAAGGGTTGCAAATGATGAAATATCAATCCTTGAAGTATCACCGGCTGAAGTTATCAATTGCCCTGCTTTGTCAATGAGCAATATTGTGCGGGCATTGGTTCCCTGGAGCAATCGATTCAGTGCCTCTGTTATCGCCCAAAAATCATCCTCAAATATATTAAGACCTTCCTGCATCATAACATTATAAATATAATTTGCCAAAAGTCAAGAACTTGATTGTGGTTATGTTCAATCTTGACTTATATAGATTTTAAGATAAAATTTAGAAGGAGGTAGTTAATGAAGATTCATTACCTTTTCTTTATAATTATCATCGTCGGCTGTGCGCAGAATGCTACAGTTGAACTTGGATTTAATGATGGCGCTTTCTTAAGTGGAATATATGGGGATCTTATTGTGAGGGTTTTAAAAATTGAAATATTCCAAAACGGACAATTTAATGATCTCTGGGACAACGGTAATATTATATCAGTTAAAGTAAATAGTGATTCATTTTGTAGCATTACAAGAAATTACATTTCAATCCCATCCGGTTCTTATAAAAAGATGCGAATAACTATTGACTCATTGAGTTATAAAATTGACAATACAACAATTGTTTTGCTGGATTCAATTTACCAATTTGTTGCCGATGCATTTACAGAGCTCATTATTGAAGATAACGAAGAATACAGAATTGTTATCGGTATCGCCAGCACGAATTGGTTTGACCCTGTTTCACAGCAGATAAAAACCGGGCATCTGCCATTTGAAGGCGCAAGTTTAAAATTTTACTATTGATGCAAAGACAACTATTAAAATTCAAACAGGTTGCCTCAACCCAAGATGTTCTTAAGAAGTTGATAAAAAATAAAAATGAAGTTGCGGTATTTGCTTATCGTCAGACCAAAGGAAGGGGAAGACATAACCGGGAATGGTTCTCGCCTTTGGGTGGTCTATACCTTTCAATCCTCATCTTTCCAGAAAAACATCCAGACCTTATACCCCTGATTGCTGCACTCTCGGTTATTGAGGCACTGAAGGGATTTCATTTTAATAACCTCGCTATCCACTGGCCTAATGATGTTATTTTAAATAATAAAAAGATTTGTGGTATTCTATGTGAAAGAGATGGAAAAGCATTGATCTGTGGGATTGGGTTAAATGTTAATATAAGGAAGTTTCCACCTAAAATATCAAATGCCACATCACTCTTTATGGAAACTGGGAGGATTTATAACTTGGAGAATCTACTCAATCTAATTCTGAAAAACTTCTGGTTTTTTTATGACATACTACAGAACGATCGATTTAAAATAAAGGATGCCTATCAATATATCAGTGGCATTGGTGAATCAGTTGAAATTAAATTATCGTCTCGGAAGGTCATCAGGGGGATAATTCATAATGTTGACGAGGATTGGGGATTACTTGTTCGTACCGAGGATGGATTAATTAAAAGGATCTATCATGGTGACGTTGTGAGACTATCATGATTCTTGTTTTTGATATAGGGAATTCAAATATCCATATCGGATTATACGATAAGGGCAAATTACGCAAGATAAAGATTTGCCCAAGAAAAGATGGGTTGCCAGAAAATTTCTTAAAAAAATCATTTATTAAAAAAAATATTAAGGGGGCTGGTATCGCATCAGTAGTACCTGAGATGAACTACGAGTTGAGCAGATTTTTGAAAAAAAATTTTGCAATAAATCCCTTCTTTGTTAATTATAAAATTAGAATGCCTGTGATAATTGCGTATAAAAATCTTGGTGCGGATCGTATTGCTAATATAAATGGTGCATATATACGCTATAAGTCTGATCTTATAGTGTTTTCTATAGGCACTGCTATTACCGGGGATGTCGTATCAAAAACAGGTATCCATTATGGTGGGCTGATAATGCCTGGTTTTGAAACTCAATTATGGAGTTTAAGGCAAAAAACTGCATTGATTAAAAAGGTCGCTTTAGGAAATTCTGCGCCTTTATTAGGCAAAAATACTAATGAATGTGTCCTGTCAGGCATTATAAATGGAATAAAATTTTCGGTTGAAGGATTCATAGCTAAAACAAGGAGAATCTATAAAAAGGATTTTCTAATAATTGCGACCGGTGGAAATGCAGATAAATTTTGTCAGTTAATGCCAGGGATTGATAAATGTGATACTGATTTGACAATTTACGGTATATATCAACTCTATAGGCAAAATGTTAAAAATTAAAAGATATATTACCGGATCACCCAATGAAACGATCAACTTGGCGAAAAAAATTGCCCGCAAATTAAAGCCAAAAGATATTATCTTCCTTGCTGGCGAACTTGGTAGCGGAAAGACTACTTTTACTAAAGGAATCTGCCTTGGTCTTGGAGTTAAAGAACCTGTGACGAGCCCCAGTTTTGTTATTGTATCTGAATATAAAGGAAAGATGAAGGTAAGCCACATAGACCTCTACCGCCTGAAAGAATCTGATTTTTCCACACTTCCGGTTGAAGAATATTATATAACCGATGGTATAACAATAATTGAATGGGCAGACCGTTTACCAAAATTTTTAGAACGCAATATGCGTGGTCTATATATCTCTTTCCGTGTAATAAAGGATAACGAACGGGAGATCAAAATTGAAGATCTTAGGGATTGATACCTCAACGAGTTTTTTTTCTGTCTGTATTTGTGATGACAATGAAATTCTATATGAACTGAGAAGTGAGCGTGGATTTATTAAAAACTCAAGTGCCGCTAACCTTTTTGACACGGTACAGGAATTATTTAATAATATGGAGGACGGGAACATAGATGCAATTGCACTTAGCATAGGTCCTGGAATGTTTACTTCTTTAAGGGTTGGGCTTGCCCTTGCTAAGGGATTATATATTAGCAAGCATATTCCGATATGTGGGGTCAATACTCTGGAAGTAATTGCGTGGTCTTATTTATCCCTTGATTTTATAAAAAATGAAAAAGGTATAATCTGTGTTCCTGTTATGGAGGCATTTCAGGGAGAGTTATTTGTAGCATTCTTTAGTCGCAAAGGCAAGATAGGACAGGATATGGTCTGCAATCCTGAAGAATTATTGAATTTTATCAATCAGAAATATAAAAATAAAAAAATGATTATCATTGGTCCCGGGGTTAAAATCTTAAAAGAATATTGGCTGATAAAAAATGTAAAAAAGAGTCTACAAATCATAGAATCATATCTCTTTTATCCTTCTTCGTCAAAAGTTGTTTATGCAGCACTTCCCAAAATAAAAAAGGGCCATTTTGACGATCCGGAATTGCTTGAACCATATTATATTAAAAAAACATCAGCTGAGATGAAAAGAGGAAAATGAATTATATCATCAGACCTATGAAACTTTCTGACATTGACGAAGTTTATAAAATTGAATGTCGGGTTTTCCCCAATCCCTGGCCTAAGTCATTCTTTGAAAACGACCTCCATAAACCAAATACAATCGCCTTGGTTATTGATAATGGTGAAAAATTAATAGGTTACGCCATTGCGGATTGTGTAATAAATGAATTACATATTACAAATATTGCTGTTGAGCCTGAATTTCAACATAAAGGTGTTGGCTCAAAACTCCTTTCAGAATTGGAAAAGATAGGATTAGAGAAGGACTGTGTATATGCCTATCTTGAGGTTAGGGTAAATAATACAAATGCAATAAATTTTTACAAAAAATTTGGTTATCGTATTATACAAATAAGAAAAAATTATTATCTTGATGGTACAGATGCCTATGTAATGGAAAAGGAAATAAAGGAGGCTATATGAATTTAATATTGATTGCTTTATTAACCCAGGTGAATCTATACTTCTTAAAAGATTCACCAAATCTTCTGGTCAGGATTCGTCCCAATGTTGCAACTCAACAAGTCGTAATCTATTACAGCTTTATAAATGCGAAATGGGATTCGGTTATTGCCCAGTCATACAATGCATACTTTGATGCAGTAATAACTACTCCTGATACTGTGAATGTAATTGGGCTTTTTTACAAATACGATGGTGTAATGGACGATAATAAAGGAAATCTTTATCTTTTTGAGGTAAAAAAATCACCACGGATGATATTACCTTTATCACTCGACTATCTGAAGACCGTACTTAAACAGGCGCGTAAAAAAATCACCAGCCAGACCCATATTGATGAGGCAATTACACTTATAGATTATGTAGAAAAATTGTTGATAGTCTTCCCCTATATAAAAGGTTCGGAACTTGAAATAAATATTAACTTATTATTAAGCGAGATAAATGAGCTTAAGGGAATAATAAGCAAGTGAACTGCCCAAGGTGTGGATATAAAAATCCTGAAACGGCAAATTTCTGTTGTCGTTGCGGATTACAATTAATTAAAACTGCGGGTCAACGTAGACCGGTAGCAGTCATCTTTGCTGACATCTCTGGCTTCACAGCCCTAGCCGAAAAACTTGACCCTGAAGAAGTTAGAGACCTGATTGACCGGTGCCTCCAGCGCTTAGCTAATGTTATTCAAAAATATGAAGGCTTTATTGATAAATTTATTGGTGATTGCATAATGGCATTATTTGGAGCACCAATTACTCACGAAGATGACCCCTTACGAGCAGTTCTTGCATCCCTTGATCTGCTAAAAGAGATTCAGACTTTTAATATTGAAAACAAACAGAATTTGTCACTTTCTATCGGCATCAATTACGGATTGGTCGCAACCGGAGATTTGGGTAGACCTGGCGGTTATACAGTTATGGGTGACACTGTGAATCTTGCGCAGCGACTTCAGAGTACTGCGCCAAAAGGTAAAATTTATGTAAGCGAAGAAGTATACAAGCATACTCATCGTGAAATTTTGTATAAAAAACTTAAAAGAATTGCGGTAAAAGGCAAAAAACAAAAAGTATTGGTTTTTACCCCGATTAAGGTCAAATTGAAATATAGCCAGCGGAGAATTCAAGAAATTCCGCTGATTGGCAGGGTTGAAGAGATGAACTTGCTTAATAAAATACTTCAAGAGGTTCGTTCGGGCCTGGGGCGAATCGTGGCAATTGTTGGTGAGGCGGGGATCGGCAAAACTAAATTGATTTATGAATTTAAAAAGCAGTTGAATAAAAATATATTCATAATTGAAGGTAAAGGAATAGAGTATCACAGCAATTCACCTTATTTTGTATTAAAGGAGATGTTAAAAAGGGTCTTCGGTATCACTGAGGCTGATACCCCAACTAAAATTACCGCAAAAATCACAAGATTTATGGACAAATTTGATGATTCCCTCTTGAGAATAAAACTTCCATACTACAAATATTTTCTTTCCGGGGAACTAACAAAATCAGAAAGGAATAATCTTGATTCTATGAAGGTTGAGGATCGAAGCCGATTATTGCTGGAAGCAATGCACCTGTTGTTGGTAAAATTAGCACGTGCAAAACCTCTTCTGATAATCTTTGATGATTGCCACTGGATTGATAGAGAAACAATCACCTTTATGAATAACCTTGCCAGCACAATCGGGTATAAACCTGTAATGCTCATAAATTTATTTCGCCCAAATTTTGACATCGGAGTAATCGCCCAGCAGCCTTATTTTTACAAAATTGAACTGAAACCGCTGGCTAAAAATGAGACAATTACATTGCTGAAGACACTACTTCACTGTAATCAAATTTCTGAAAACTTATTGAATTTTCTTCTTGAAAAATCTGGTTCAATGCCCTTTTATGTCAGTGAACTTGCCTTGAATCTATTAAATAATGATTTGATCTATATCAAGGAAGGGACTGCTCAGTTGAAAGAGAAGGGGGAATTTAAAGTTCCGCGGAGTCTTGATGAACTGGTGATGACGAAGATAGATAAATTACCTTCAGACCTTCGTTATATTGTAGATATTTGTTCAGTCATAGGAGAAGAATTTTCATTTAAACTCCTCAGCGCCTTAATACCGGGAAAAGAAAGCCTCAGACAGAATCTTGCTTTTATCATCACTCAGAATATCATAAGAATCGCTGAAGGTTCTGCTTTGCCCGAAGAAGAAAAGTATGGCTTTACTCACAGCATAATTCGTGATGCGGTTTATAATTCTTTATTAAAAAAGGAAAGGCAAGAATACCATCAGAGGATTGCTTATACTATAGAAAAGGTGTTTAACCTGACGATTGAAGAATATTACGATGCCCTTGCCAACCATTTCTATTACGGAGGCGAATTATTGAAGGCAATAGAATATATGGAAAAAGCCGGGGACCAGAAAAAGGCTCTTTATTTAAACAATTCGGCAATTGAGATATACAACAATTGTTTGAAGTTGATACCTGATAATATGCATCAGATAAGGGCAAGGATATACGAAAAACTGGCTGATATTTATGCCCTTCTCGGAGATTATAAAGATGCTTTTTTATATTTCAAAAAGATGTTTGATTGCGCGGAAAAAGACTTCCTTTTAAGGGCAAGAAGTTTAAGAGAGCAAGCACTGGTTTTAACGAATCAGGGTAATTATGATAAAGCATTAGATTTTCTTCTAAGGGCAAAACAGGAATTAGAATTAACTGAAGAAAAATTGAGCACAGGGGCATTGAGGGAGTTATCTGAAATAACATGTGATGAGAGCTGGTTACATCGTATTAAAGGCAGAATGGATTTTGCTGAGACCAAAGGAATGGATGCAATAAATATTATCAAAAAAATAAAAAACTGGGAGCATAATATCAACCTTAAACAGACGCTGGCAAGGGCTTATAATAATTTAGCGGTAATCTGCCATATAAAAGGAGATTTTAATAAAGCAATAATGCTTTGTAACCAGGCGCTTTCCATCACTGAAGAATTGGGACAGCAGCGAAGAAAATGTACAATTTATAATACCCTTGGTTCCATATATAGAATGCGTGGAGAATATGACAAAGCAATAGATGCTTTTACAATGTATTTGAAGATTAGTGAAGAATTAGAGGATAAATATAATATCGGAATCGCCTATTGTAATCTGGGCAATGTTTATCAAAATATGGGTGAATTTCCTACGGCAATTGATCTCTATGAAAAATCTCTAAAAATCTCCGAAGAATTGGGTGATAAAGCAGGTATTGGCTCGGCAATTAATAATATCGGAATCATCTATTTCAATAAAGGGGAATATGATAAGGCGATTGAATTATTTGAGCGTTATGCAAAAATCAACAAAGAAATGGGTGAGAAGAGGGGTGAGGCAATCGCCTACGGAAATCTCGGTGAAATTTATTATAATAAATTTGAGTATAAAAAGGCAATTGAACTTTTCAAAAAATATTTAGAAATGAGTAAGCAACTGGATGCGAAAAGAGAAACAGCAATGGCATCTTACAATTTAGGGCAGGTTTACACAGAGATTGGTAATTTAAAACTTGCTCAAAAATATTTAACTGATGCAAAATTATTATTTGAAGGCATGGGTAATAAAATTTACATTGGTATGGTTACAAATAGCCTCGCCTATCTGAAATTCCGGCAGGGTAAGATAGAAGAAGCTATTGCACTATTGGAATCGGCTCAGAGTATCGCCGAGCAGATGAATATGGATGAACTAAAGGTCTATTGTTTACTTTATTCAGGGATTATTTTTACAAAGACCGATTCAGAAAAAGCAGAAATGAGTTTCCAGGAAGCAATTAAAATCTGCCAGAAAAATAAATATAAAAAGACTCTGGCTGATGTGTATTATGAATATGCAGGACTTCTTAAATCGGCATCTCGGCAGAAAGAAATGGAGAGATATTATAACGAGGCAATGAAGATATACAGGAGTATGAATATAAAACGAAGAGATTCAATGAAAGGTAAATAATGCTTGTAAATTTAAATTACATTCTTCCTTTTGCCCGAAAGGAATATTTTGCTGTTGGACATTTTAATACATCAAACCTTGAAATAACTCAGGCAATAATCTCGGCCGCAGAAGAACTCTATGCACCAGTAATTGTTGGCGTGAGCGAAAAGGCAATAAACTATGCTGGTTTAAAAGTGACTGTAGAGATAGTCCGTATTCTTGCTGAAAAATCAAAAATCCCTATTGTGCTCCATCTTGATCATGGAAAAAATTTTGATATCGCAAAGAAGTGCATAGATACTGGTTTTACATCCGTAATGATAGATGGCTCATACCTACCTTTTAATGATAATTTGAAACTTACAAGAAAAGTAGTAGAGTATGCACATAAAAAAAATGTTTCAGTAGAAGCAGAGATTGGCAGACTTGCCGGTATAGAGGATGATACAAAATCAGCATTAAATATATACACTAACCCTGAAGAAGCTGAAAAATTCGCAAAAGAATCTGAATGCGATGCACTTGCTGTTGCGATTGGCACATCACATGGTGCATACAAATTCAAAGGCAAACCAAAATTA
Organism: Caldifarciminota bacterium; assembly: GCA_039802145.1. Taxonomy (GTDB): domain Bacteria; phylum Hydrothermota; class Tepidihabitantia; order SM23-42; family JAOAFX01; genus JAOAFX01. The sequence continues at coordinate 11,526 of JBDRWA010000062.1, forward strand.
AGAATTGACATTCTTAAGGAAATCGCTGATAAAGTAGAAATCCCACTTGTCCTGCACGGTGCATCTGGAGTTAAAACAAAATGGGTAAATTATGCAAACAAATTCGGAGCGAAGATAGAAAAGACAAGCGGTGTGCCGGATCGATTAATCAAAGAAGCAATTAAAAATGGAGTAGCGAAGATAAATGTTGATACTGATATCAGAATTGCATTCACTGCAGGGATTCGTGAATTTTTAATCAAAAATCCCCAAGAATTTGACCCGAGAAAGATTCTTGGTTATTGCCGGGAATTGATAAAAAACGTAGTGAAAGAAAAGATACTCCTTTTTGGTTCTGCAGGGAAAGGGAACGGATAATATGAAAAAATCAACATTTTCTGAGGCAAAATGTTTAACAACCGATGGAAATTTGTCTATTTTGCCATGCCTTATTTGCTGGAAGGATCTATGGCTCTGCCTTCTGCATTTGTCTGCTGGCGAATTCGTCAAAGATGGCAGACAAAATAGGTGAGAGCCTCTTAAATTGAAAAAAGGAGGTCCACATGTTAAAGTATGGATATTTACTTAAAAGAACTACGTTGGTAGTAGTTTTTCTCTTGTCATTAAGCACAGCGGATTCATTGAATGTGAGATTTATTGGTTCCTGTGATACACCACAATGGGCAGTAGGTATCTATGTGTCCGATATTTACGGCTATGTTGCTGATGTGGGAGGACTTCAAATCATAGATATATCAGATCCTTACCATCCTTTCATAGCCAGTAACATTTATACACCGAATGAAGCTGGCGATGTTTATGTTTCAGGAGCTTACGCCTACATTGCGGATGGCACTGATGGTCTACGTGTTGTGAAAGTTTTACCAACTGAAAAAAGCTATTACAACATAATTGGTAGTAGTGCTGTAGATTTGTTTGTTGTAGGTTCTTTTATCTATGTTGCAGATGAAGATTGGGGGCTACGAATCCTTACCGGCAATGGTGAAGTAGGTTATTATGACACACCTGGCTGGGTGGAAGATGTGTATGTGGTGGGAAATTATGCTTATGTTGCTGACTTGACAGCACTCAGGATTATTGATGTTTCTAACCCGTCAACCCCCTATGAAGTAGGTTCCTGTGGTATGCCGTATCCTGCAATGACAGTGGGTGTTTATGTCTCCGGTTCCTATGCCTATATGGCTGTGGGTGATTCAGGTCTATGTATTGTTAATATTTCAAATCCATCAAGTCCATATATTATGGGAAAATGTGTCACACCAGGTTCTGCTAATGCAGTGTTCGTTTCAGGTTCATATGCATATGTGGCAGATGCTTCTGGTGGGTTACGTGTTATAGATGTTTCAGAGCCTTCAAATCCTTATGAAGTCAGTCATTGTTCTACTCCTGACTGGG
>JBDRWA010000063.1:0-12816 GCA_039802145.1 Caldifarciminota bacterium
TAAAAGAAATAATAAAAAATGGTGCAGTGATATCAGAATTCAATATCCAGACCAAACCCCTTGCCCAGAATTTTCCAAAACGGAATAGAATAATATCCGGACTTTCTCGGGCAATCGTTGCCATAGAAGCAAAAGAAAAATCCGGAGTAATGAACACCGTTGAATGGGCTTTACAGCAGAACAAAGAAGTATATGCAATTCCTGGTAATATTTATTCAAAAACATCTGCGGGAACAAACCGATTGATAAAGGAGGGTGCTATTCCTGTAACATCAGCAGGTGAAGTCCTTGATTACCTTGGTATAAAATTCACAAAAAAAGAAAGAGAGATTAAAGAAGTGATATTAAATAATGAATTAGAAAAGAAAATCTGGGAGGGGCTATCACTTGAACCTGTGTATCTGGATCAATTAAAGGAAAAGATTGATATGCCCACTTCTGAAATATTAAAAGCATTACTTGAACTTGAAATAAGGGGATTCGTCAAGCAACTGCCCGGAATGATGTTTGTAAAGAATTTTGAATAGGAGGAGATATGAATATTATATTTTTGTTTATTTTTGCCTTTGATTCTATGGGTACATTTTCTATTGTAGGTTTTGATCCGCTGACCGAAGAGTATGGTATTGCGGTCGCCTCAAAGGTTTTTGATGTAGGGTATATCGTTCCCTGGATAAGGACAGGAGTCGGTGCAGTGGCAACCCAGGCACTTGCAAATCCATTTCTTGGACCAATGATACTTGAGTCAATAGAAAATGGAAATTCTGCAGAAGAGGCACTACAAATGTGCCTGGAAAAGGATAGTTTAAAAGAAGACCGACAGGTCGGTGTAGTTGATTTTACAGGCAAAAGTGCAGCATTTACCGGTAAAAATACATTATCCTGGGCAGGACATAAGACTGCCCCTTATGTTTCAGTCCAGGGGAATATTCTAACCGGACCTGAAGTCGTAGATACAATGCTCAGTGTATTTTTGAATTCTAAAGGACCGCTCGGAGAAAGACTGCTTATGGCACTTGAGGCTGGTGAAATTGCTGGTGGTGACAAAAGGGGAAAGCAGTCGGCAGGTTTGATTGTATTCAGAAAACGCGGTGGTTATCAGGGTGTTGATGACCGACTAATTGATTTAAAGGTTGTGGATAATGAGGAACCGGTAAAAGAACTACGCAGGCAATACGAATCCTGGCAGTATTATTTTCTTGCGCCGGCATATTTGCGCCTTGCTGAAGAAGAAGGTGATAAATCTGAAATCTTTTTTGAACGCACACTTAATCTTCTTGAAAATGCTTTACAGAGCGACATTACTGACCCTAACATATTCAACAATCTTGCCTGGGAATTTGCCCTGAGAAAGAAATATCCAGAAAAAGCCCTGCTTGCAGCAAAAAGGGCGAATCAACTTGCCCCGGATGATGAGAATATAATGGATACCCTTGCTGAGGCTTATTATGCATTGGGAGATTATAAACAGGCAGTTTACTGGGAGAAAAAAGCAATGGAGAAAGACCCAAAGAATTCGTTCTTTAAAACACAACTTGAAAAATTTAAAAAAGCAATGAAGAAAAAATAATCTTTTTACAAGTATTCCAACATTAATCTTTGCCAAAGAAATAATTTAGCAGGTATTCTTTCAATTCCTTAATCCCTTTTCTTTCTTTTGCGGAAACAAACAAAGCCTTTGGATATTTCTCTGCCAGCCTTATCTTTTCTTCCTGAAAAAGTCGGTCAAGTTTATTTAAAATCAGAATCCGTGGTTTTGCATCGGCACCAATTTCTTTTAAAACTTCCTGAACCGTATTTATCTTTGATTCAATATCACTATCTGTGGCGTCAACGATATGAATGAGGAGATCCGCCTCAAGTACTTCAGCAAGTGTTGCGTGGAATGAAGCAATAAGACCATGAGGTAGGTTTTTCAAAAATCCGACTGTATCACTGATCAATATTTTATGGTCTGGTGGTAAAAATAAAATTGAAGTATTTGAATCAAGGGTAGAGAATAGATAATCAGCAGTAAAAAGGTTCTGGCGGGTCAGGGCATTAACAAGGGATGTCTTACCAGCATTTGTATAACCCACGGTGCAGACTTTAAATAAATCCCTTCTCTGTTTTCTTTGAACCTGTTTAGAAAGTTCTATCCTTTTTAATTCCTTTTTTAAAACTGCAATCCGCTCCTTAATGCGCCTGCGGTCAACCTCTAATTTCTTTTCACCCGGGCCCCTCGTACCGATACCACCCCCCAATCTTGAAAGTTCCAATCCTTTTCCCACAAGCCTTGGAAGTCGGTATTCAAGCTGTGCCATCTCTACCTGCAACTTGGCTTCTTTTGTCCGTGCATGCTTTGCAAATATATCAAGAATCAGAGTTGTCCGGTCAATCACCCTTACATTGGTTATGCTTTCAATATTCCTTATCTGGACCCCGGTAAGTTCGGTATCAAATATCATCAGATCAATATCAAACTCATAGGCAAGTTTACCTAACTCCTGCGCCTTACCTTTCCCGATTAATAATGCCGGGTCAAATCTTTCTCTCATTTGAATAAAACTTTCAACGACCTCACCACCTGCTGTTCGTGTAAGATTAGCGAGTTCTTCTAAAGCCTGGATCAATTCCCATCTTTTTTTCTTCTCATCGCCTACCCCAATCAGAAATACGCGCTCTTTCCTTTCCATCCTAAGCAGGCAGATTAATCAGTACTCTTTGAATTATAAAGGAGGTATAATATACGCTGGAATGAAGTAACAAATGTTCCCACGGTAATAATAATCAAAACATAGACCATAATTTTTGGTCCAAAAAAAGAACCAACTATCAAAAGCAACAGCCTGAAAAATCGTTCAAATATACCTACCTGTGGTGATACACCCACACCTTCACCTCTTGCTCGGGTATAACTTACCATCATTGAGCCAAACAATGCAAACAAAACCCAGTAAAGGACATAATCAACTCTATGATAATAATAAAAAAACAGTCCAAGGTAGACAAGAAATTCATTTACCCGGTCAAGTGTAGAATCCAAAAATGCACCGAATTTTGTGACACAATTTGTCCTACGTGCGATTTCACCGTCGATAGTATCAAGAATGCTGCTTAAAAACAAAATTATACCGCCAAGCCAGAAAACACCGTTTTTGTAAGCAAAAAATGCAAAGATTGCGATAATACAACTACATATTGTAATAAAGTTGGGTGCAATCCTTAATTTAATAAATAGATGCGCTACCGGAACAACAAATAATTTTTTACCTAATGTTTTAAAGTCATCCATTAATACCAGCCAGGATAATTGTAAATTCTCCTTTATTTGACTTTAGATTTTTTAATACTTCACCAATACTGCCGCGTAGAACCTCCTCATAATATTTAGTCAATTCACGGACAAGCACAATCTGTCTATCTCCGAGTATTTCTTTCATTTCGTTCAGCGTTTCAATTATTCTATGCGGTGACTCAAGTATAACAGCAGGCCTGGATTCGCTCTTTAACGATTCAAAAATTTTCTGTCGCTGGCTCTTTTTTTTAGGTAAAAATCCTTCAAATATGAAACGATTGATTGGCAATCCTGAAATTACCAATGCCGCGATAGGTATGGAAGGACCCGGTATTGAAATAACAGGTATATCTGCTGAAATCGCCTCTTTAACCAAGATATATCCCGGGTCAGAAATCAAAGGGGTCCCGGCATTACAGATAAGGGCAATTTTCTTACCATCTCTTAATAATTTAAGCAGTTCTGAAGTTCTCTTTTTCTCAATTCGGTCATAATAGGAAATAAGATTTTTTTTAATATTATATTTATCTAAAAGAATCCGCGCGCGGCGTGTGTCTTCGCAGGCAATAAGATCTACTTCGTTTAAAGTTTTCATTGCACGAATTGTAATATCTTCAAGATTGCCTATGGGAGTAGCAACAATATAAAGAGGCATTAAAGTTTTATTTTTGTATAATCAAAGAAGTTTAAAGACATAAGGGCAAATCTGTAATCATTGAGAACCTTCTTTGCGATATTCTCGCTCTCCTTTCCTAAAATCGTAGAAAAAGATTCAAAAATTAAATCCATCCAGCGGGCAATTCCTCGAGCGAGGATTTTAGGTTCTATGACAAGTTTTGCTGTAATATTAAAGTCAGCATCAATTTGAAATTCATTGATAAATGGAAATTCTTTTTGGGCAGTTGATTTTGACATTACTACAGTTTTTAATACCATTGTGCTTCCAAGAGGTTTTGAATAACTCTTCATCAATGCCGAAATGATCTTACAGAACATCTCAACCTGTGCTGGTGTTGCCTGAACTGGTACACCAACTTCTATGCGGTCAAATATTGATATTGTAGAGTTTGGCTTAATTAGACATTTATTGATAACACTTTCATCCTGGATTCTTTCCGCACTCCCTGCAGCATATAGTCCTATTAGCTCACCTTGTTTAAATGCAATAAAAGACTCTTCAATGCCGGATTTTACCCAGATAAACCCGTCAAACTTTGTTGATTTCAATTTGTCTATTAAAATCTTGGGCTGAAGCCGATTAATATCAATACCACTTTTAATTGGCTGATTGGTTATTGAAGTTATTATCATATGGAGCAGTACCTCATCTGTGGCGTATTCAGAAAGAATTCCTGATGTCGCCTTCCGTGCCTTCTCAATCACTTCAGCAATTGGTATAATGGATCTTTCTTTTAAACTCAGACGCGCTGCATTAAATGGTTCTCCCTGCCTTAAAAATATCAATTCTTCCATTTCCGGATAAATAATAGAAATATAACCAGAAATGCGGTGTGCCCTTTCACGTTTTGAGGCGGTTAATACATTGTCAAGATTAATGAATTCCAATCGTGTATTCTCAAGTATCGGTCTACCTTTAGGCAATTTCATAAGATAATATTAAACAATTTTAAATAAAAGTCAAGGATAAATAATAAACAACAAATCCAAATATTATGGACTATGCCTTGCATGATTGTAAAATCTATGACCGTAAATTACAAAATATGGATTGGTAATAATTTTCTATTCGTAGCTGAGTCCTCTCCATTTTTATAGAATACCTTCTTTAGTTTCAATAAAACCTTTAGAAATTTCGTAAGACTTGTAATGGCAGACCCTGGTCTGCAGGTATTTACAAGCCGAATAAACTCGGCCACTACATTGATAATCGATTGGCAGTTTAAGAACTAAAAATAATTTGAACAAAAGTGGAGAGAAATAAGTATCCATAGTGGTTGACTATTTTATTTTTTTGAGTATAATAATAAATTACGATGAAAAAAAGCAAAGATATTATCAAATTGAAAAAGAAGGTCATAAATGATGGTATAAAATTCATAGACCTAAAGTATTGTACACTTATCGGCACACTCAATCACATTACCATTCCGATAGAGAGGTTTGAAGAAATAATTATTGAAGGTGTTGGTGTTGATGGCTCAAGTCTTCCGGGATACAAGGGTGTGCAAAAGGGTGATATGCTTTTGTATCCTGATTTAGAAACTGGTTTTATTGACCCATTTTTTGAAAAAAAGACGATTTCATTTTTATGTAGCGTTTATCTGCCAGATAAATTGGTCCCTTATGAAAGAGATTCAAGAAACATCGCCAAAAGGGCGATTCAATATTTAAAAAAAACTTTGCATACCAATGCTTTTTTTCAACCTGAACTTGAATTCTATCTTTTTGAAAAATGTATCTATGGCGAAGGAACTCACTATGGTTATTATTCAATTGAAACGAATTCTGAGACTGATAGCTCTGTACACTATCCCATAAGACAAAAAGGTGGGTATCATATAGGTTTTCCTGAAGACCGTTATGCAAATTTCCGAAATGAAATCGTAGTTTTGCTTAACCAGTGTGGTATAAAAGCAAAGTATCATCATCATGAAGTTGGTCCAATGGGCCAGATGGAGATTGAGTTGTTATTGGAACCACTTCTGAAGTCTGCAGATAATCTCTTTTTAGCAAAGTATTTGTTAAAGTCATTCGCAATTAAAAATAATAAGTTGCTCACTTTTATGCCCAAACCATTTATTGGTGAACCAGGGAATGGTTTACATCTCCACCAGTATTTAGGTGATGAAGGCAATTCATTATTCTATGACCCGAAGGCAAAAAATTATTTAAGCGAATTGTGTTTAAAGTATATTGGGGGAATTTTGCATCACTCAAGGGCACTGTGTGCCTTTACGAATCCAAGCACAAATTCTTATAAACGGTTGATACCGGGATTTGAAGCACCGACCTATACAGATTTTGCCCTTGGCAGCAGAACTTCTGCAATCCGTGTCCCTGCATATATCCGGAATAAAAAAGAACTTGATATAGAATACCGGATTCCTGATGCGACATGCAATCCCTATCTTGCAATGAGCGCGGTTCTCCTTGCTGGGCTTGATGGAATAGAAAATAATTTGAAGCCAGACAAGAAAGAAAAATTACCTACAAATTCATACGAGGCAATAAATGCGTTGAAAAAAGACCATAAATTCTTACTGAAAGGGGATGTATTCAATATTGATTTGATTGAACGCTGGATTGAAGTAAAAACAAAGGAATTTGAAGAGGTCCATTTACGACCCCACCATTATGAATTCAATCTATATTTAGGTGTATGAAGGAAAAAATTAATATTGGTATTGTCGGCTGTGGCGCCCATGCCCAGATTGCACATATTCCAGTCTTTAAAAAGAATAATGATTGTAATCTAATTGCACTGTGTGATACAGATATTCAAAAGGTTGAACAGCTGGCAAACAAATATAGTGTTCCAAAGAGATATAGTGATTTTCAGGAAATGATAGAAGACAAAGAAATAGACGCCGTAGTCATCTCTACACCTAATTATCTCCATACACCAATGACACTTGCTGCACTGAAATTCGGCAAAGATGTTCTTTGTGAAAATCCGATGGCAATAAGTTTAAAAGAGGCACAGGAAGTGGTAAGGGTTTCAAAACAGACCAAAAAGAGGGTAGCGGTTGCTTTAACTGGGAGATTCAGACCTGATGTCCAGACTCTAAAAAAATTTATCAAGGAAGGTGAACTTGGAGATATATATTATCTTAAAGCTGGATGGCTCCTTGGTATGAAAGAATGGGTCCTCTCTGATTGGCGAATGGACCTCTTAAAGAGTGGGGGTGGTGCGTTTCTAACCCTTGGTACCCAGATTCTTGCTATTGCCGCTCACTTTCTTGAAGATAAAGAATTTGATACAATCTTCGGTTCTATGCACAAAAAAGAATATGATGCCGAAGTTGAGGACACTGCATTGTGCATAATCAACTATAAAGACGGCACACTGCTCACAATTGAAGTAGGCTGGTCACTATTATTCGATAAAGATTTTCTATATTGTAATATATTTGGCAAAAAGGGCGGGGCATTACTCAATCCGTTAAAAATTCACAAAGAATTACACAATGAACTGGTGAATGTTACTCCATCAATTACGGGCAAAAATTTTTATAAAATTGCCTGTGAACTTCAGGCACAATTCTTTATTGACGCTATCAGAAAGAACACCAATCCACCCTTTACCGCTGAAGACGGTCTATTAATTGCTCGCATCACAGATGCATTCTATGAGTCAGCAAAGAAAAATAAAATGGTAAAAATTTGAAAATGCCCAATGAAAAAAATTTTATTAATATCTCTTTCTGCAGTTCTTTTATCACTTTCTTTTCATCCTCTCGGATGCTATTTCCTTGCCTGGGTCGGACTGGTTCCAGTACTTTTTGCACTCCATAATTCCAGTCTCGGAAAAACATTCCTTCATGGGTTAATTTTCGGCTTTTTGTTCTCACTTTTTTCTCTTTTCTGGATTGTATTTCTGCAGATTGAGACCAATATAAAGTTGCTGATGACCTTTGGAATGATTGTGATGTTTCTTTATATTGGTCTGTATATTGCAACCGCTCTGCTGTTATCAAAACTACTTGGATTTTGGTCTCTACCCTTTGTCTGGGCTGGGTTAGAATATTTAAAAGGACTTGGTGAACTCGGTTTTCCCTGGCTTTCATTAGGTTATTCCCAAGCCCGTTATCCTTTAATAATCCAGCAGGCTTCTATTTATGGAGTATATGGGATATCTTTCTGGTTGGTCTTACTCAATGTTTCACTTTTTTATTTTTTGTTCAATAAAAAGATAAGAGCCCTTGTTATATCTGCCATTATTTTTCTATTACCAATATTATTTGGATATATAAGATTGCATAGTAAGCCTAAATTTTCAAAAGAAATCACCATCGGTATTGTCCAGCCAAACATTGACCCAAATTTAAAATTTACTGCCCAAATGCGTGATGAGACATTCAGACGACTTTTAAGACTTTCTGAAATGTGTCAAGAAAAAAATCCGAATAAAAAACTTTCTTTGATTATCTGGCCCGAAACAGCAACCCCGATTTTTATCAAAACTCCGGGTGCTTACCATGATTCGGTAATGGCACTGTCAAACAGACTCGGCGTTCCAATACTCACTGGAACACCTCTATATGATAGAGGAAAGCATGAACTCTATAATGGAGCGGTGATTATTGAACCAGATAAGGGCATAACCCAGGAATATAAAAAACTCCATCTTGTCCCGTTCGGGGAGCATATACCATTTGACAAATATATCCCGCTATTTAGAAAAATTGATTTAGGAGAAGGTGATTATTCACCGGGTTATGAATATATAATCTTTTCTACAAATAATTTAAAATTCTCCTGTCTGATATGCTTTGAATCAATATTTCCCGAGATTTCAAGAGAGTTTGTAAAGCAGGGAGCCCAATTACTCGCTAATATCACCAATGACGGCTGGTTCGGAAAGATATCTGGACCACAACAGCATAATGATATGGCAATCTTAAGAACAGTAGAAACTGGCGTTCCCCTGGTGCGGAGTGCAAACACTGGTATCTCAATGGTCGTGGACCAGTATGGCAGAATAAAAAAAGAAACAGAACTCTTTACCGAGGATATAATAACTTTTTCTTTACCGCATTTCAATATGCATACCATCTATCTTGCCATTGGAGATTTATTCTGGCTACTCTTTCTCTTATTAACCCCTTTCTTTGCTGCCTATAAAATTTTTATACTCAAACGTTAAATTTAATTTTTTAAACAAGAAAGCCCCTTCATACGAAGGGGCTTCGCACAATCAATTGCTATAGGTATTTACTTCACCATTAGCACTTTATTTGTGATGCGCCGGCCATCGGTATCCATCCGAATAAAATAGACACCATTAGGCAGCCTTCGACCATTGTCATCAAATCCATTCCAGTCCATTTTATACAGACCTTTATCAACCTTTGCCTTTGCCAATGTTCTTACCCTTTGTCCAGCAGCATTGTATACTACAATCTCAATGTCAGAACTCTTGGGCACTCCGTAGCCAATCGTTAACTGCCTTGAGAAGGGATTGGGATGCGTATTAAGAAAATATTCATTGACCATGTTCTTGTCTAATTCGCTTACTCCCACATTGAAATCAAGGACAAAGTCGTCAACATACCAGGACATTTCATCATTCGCCACATAGTGGAAGGCAAAGCGCACATCGTTCTCACCTTGAACCAAAGATGTTACGTCCACTGATTTATAGCCCGAATCATCGGCATTGGAATAGACATGAATCGTCTGCCAGGTCAGACCATCATTGGTGCTGACAAGAACCCGCCCCGAATCCAGCCGGGAGGTTGAGAAATCATTATAGTAATGCCAGTAATTGAGTGTGTAAATGCCGCTGACACTACAATCAAACCTCGGTGAAATGAGCCAGTCATCATGCACTTCAGTTGGTGAAAAGTAAACCCTTGCCACGGTCCGTGCCGGACTTGAAGAAGTATAGCGATGCCAGTCATTATTATCGGTAACCGGCGGGGTTTGTGAACCACCATCAATTATATACCAGCCACAGAATGGCGGCTCGGTTGAATTGACCCAGAGTTCATCAAAGTCTTTGGCATAAGGCGGAGTGTGTGAGTAAGGGCATACTGTAAATGTACGGCTGATTGAATCATTTGATGGATTCTGGTCACCCGACAATTTTGTTCCAAACCAGATAGTATTATCGCCGGAAGCCGTTGGTACAAATTGTTGCGTGAACGAATAGTTTGCAATCTGTCCGATTTCAAGATAACCCGTCCAAGTTTCAAATGTTGTATCCGTTCCACCAGTGGTATAGAAAACCGGAATTGACGTAACCGGGTTAAATCCAAAATTTTTAATAACTACATTAACCGGCGTGGGCTTATTGACGATGTATGGTTTAGGTCCCAGTGCCGCTGCAATAATTCCAGCGTCATTGTTAAATGCGGTAGGTGGGGTAACATACGCCCGAACTGAGTCTATGAACATATTATTGCCATAACCACTGCGTGCGCGGAAGGCGAGATACAGATTTCGGCCGGCATGGAAATTACCAATTTCTACATCATGGACATACCAGCCTGCTGTTGCACTGTATCTGTGGAATGCGGCAACTGGGGTATAAGTAGTATCATTATAAGAAAATTCAACGACGATTGAATCTGGATTGGTCGTATAACCAGGGTCATGATACATATAGAAACGTAGCATCAATCTTCGATTCTGAGGTCCAATATTAATTCTGTGTGTTCTTAATCTGGAACCTGAACCACTGCTCGCACTCTATTATGGGTAATCTGCCATCGCATAACCTTCCAGCGGATTACAGACCGGATTCGTAGCGCTTGTATATCTTGCCCAGTTATATGTACCGGAAAGGATTGTCCGCCACCAGGTCTCAGGTGTATTGTTGGGCGGTGAAAATGTGGCGTTAGTTGGTGGGAATGTTGCGGCATTAAAATTTGATGCTACCTTTGTGCTTTCATCATAGACTTCAACATGGAGCTTCGTGGTATCATTTACTGGATTAACATCGCCAAATAGATTCGTAAAGACATATAGGGTATCCATGCCGAGAAAGTTCATTATTACTGGAATTTTTATAGAATCCACGCCACCAGGTTGAAGAGTGCCAGGAAATGGTATCGCACCACTTATCGGATTATTTTTGAATGCAAACTGAACAGGAAAACCGCTCTGGGGATTTGAGCTGGAATTAAAAATCGTAACAAGGATTGTATCAGGCGCGTTGATAATTGATGTCGGATTTAATAGTCGGAAATAATATGTACCGATATCATTTATAAAGTCGCGCTGTTCTATTTCAACGAGTGAACCACCACCGGAGAGAACAATCTCTTGATTTAGACTTCTAAATCTGTTTATGTCACCGATAGCAACACCATAATCCGTTGTCCCTGTAACCGATTTTTGTAATCCTCTTATCCATGCGGTGCCATTAGGCGCATACCAGAATATGTATGGAATTGCTCCGGTACTGTTACCGCCGCATAGAACGAGCTCTTGGCCGGGATTATCACTCAATACATCTCCAATATCAATACAATTATCATAAGTTCCCCAGGTTGAAGTCCACACCCATGCAACACCAATCCAGTTGGCGCCGGTCCAGTTCCAGATAGAGACATGATAACTGGTTGAGCCATGAACAATACCGAGCTCATTGCCTGGAAGCAACATATTAATATCCCCTATTACTATATCATTAGCAGTGTAAACACTGCTACTAATTGTCAAAGTATCCCAGGATGCACCATTCCAATATACCTGCCATATCCTTGAGCCACCAACTACATATATTTCATTTCCTGTCAGGTCTGGTCTGACATCGCCAATCGCGATACCACGTGCGCCAACCGTACCACTCAAAAGTATTCTTACCGTATCCCAGGCAGTTCCTGTCCACTGAACTTTCATTATTGCAGCACTGGGTGATGTCTGGGCGATGTTGATGTAAAAATCCCTTGTTGCGGGATTGTTGTCGCCGTCGCCGAATATAATATCGTTGATGGAACTATTTACCGCAAAAGAATCCTGCGGAGCCCAGATTGCGCCATTCCATTCAAACCAGATAAGTCTGTAAGGGGTTGCTGAATGTCCTGCCAATATATCAGTATATTCGTCTCCGTCCACATCACCTACTGCAACTGGAATAGCGGTGCTCCCGCTCGCAAATGAATAAGTAGTATCAATACGAAAACCATTTTTTACAAAACCCGTACTCATTGTGTCCGTAGCAATGACAAGATATCTTGTTCCAGCGGATTGAACTGTTAGTATTCTCAAAGTATCATCAGCAGTTCCTTTGAAATACTTCCCAAAAGCAACCTTTCTCGTTGTATTTGTATTTCCAATCCATACACGATTTGAATCATAAATGGGCGCTGGTGTCCTAATTCCCGCTTCGTTCGCCCTTAATACAGGAATATCCTGGACAGGCTGATATTCCTTACCATAAAGAATGATAACAGGAAAAAACACCAGACATATTAACCAAGAGTTAATGAATCTCTTCATTTGCACCTCCTTCCTTAACCTTCATTTTACTTCTTGGCAGAATATAATATCCAATTTATGCCAAATGTCAATAGGCCGCAAACGTAAAGGGACCTTGTTATCACTGTAAGAAAGAACTTAAAAAAATACTCAAGATACATCAGGGGAGGACCCCTGAAACCCCCAGAGACGCTCCATCTTAAAGTTGTGCTTCCCAGCAACTATCAGAAATTCCAGATGTATCTTGTCCATATTCTTTTCTATAATGAAAATTTTCATTATTCTTGTATTGGAATTTTTTAAATTCCAATACAATGAAATAATAGGCCTCCCGGCTAATATTAAAGAGTTAACAAAACTTACTAAATACAGGGAGGCCTTATGGAAATAAATAGACTAAATTATTATAATCGTTGCTTTAAAGAAAATCA
>JBDRWA010000064.1:0-12779 GCA_039802145.1 Caldifarciminota bacterium
AAGCCTTGATAATAAAAATAAAGGGCGGTAATAAAGAAAAAAAGAAATGTTGCATCGCTCAGGCCCGATTTGGAAAAGAAGAGGAAATATTCAGTAGAGATGAATAATATTACTGAAAATATTGCGATTTTTTCGGCATATAACTCTTTTCCAAACAGGAATAAAATATAAATAGTAAGCGCAGAAAAAATAATAGAAATAAGGGGCAAAATCCAGTCCTTCGCGCCTAATAATCTAAATACCAAGGCAATTAATATCTGAAACAGAGGGGGGGTCTGAAAATTGAAAGGTTTGCCTTCACCACCAAGGCTTCCTATCCAACCCGACTGGAGTGCGAAAACACCTTCATCCCAGTCTATAAGGGTAAGATTTTTGAGATTGGCTAAATTTATTGTTAAAAATATGATAATAATAAAATGGATAATAAGCCTTTTCATAGAGTAATTTAAGGTTGGGTGAAGATACTTGTATTATTTAACCATTTAACCACCTACTGATTGACCAAATCATATCCAGCCTCTCAACCCAAACCTATTACCTATTCTTGAACACTATTCTTCGCGCCAGTAAAGAATTCTTCCGCAGTTAGGACAGGTAACTATTTCTTCGCACTTCGTTAGCATTTCAGTGGGAAGTTGTTGAAAACAGCCGAAGCAGAAGCCGTTCTTGACTTCGGCTATTGCTAGCGGATAGCGTTTCTTCACCCGCTCGTAAATCTCGGCTAATTCCTTGGGGAGTATTTTCAGCAGGGAAGCGCGCTCTTTTTTTAGATTCAAAAGCCCGACTTCTTCATCAATGACAAAGCCTGCCTTCTTGTAAGCCTCTTTGTCTGCAATTAAATTATCCAGGTCAAAGAGGGTTTTTAAATGCATCATGATCATCTTATTGGGCATATTACTTCCTTTTTGTTAGTCCCTTTTCAATTTCACTGATTAGTGAAATAAATTCATCGGGGGTTTTGGGTTTGTTAAAGAGATTACGCCTTGCCATTTCCTTGGCAATCTGGACAATTTTACCCAGAGTGATCAGATACTGATTTCCGGGGTCCTGGGGTGGTGCAATAACCAAAAAGAATAAAGATACTGGTTTCTTGTCTATGGCATTAAAATTGATCGGCTTGATTGTCCTGCCCACCGCAATCTCCAGTTTATTTACTGCCAGAGAACGGCAATGGGGGATAGCGATTCCCTTACCAATACCCGTTGAACCGAGTGCCTCCCGATTCAGCAAAGTTGTGTAAATCAACTCTGCATCTGTCTTGCTCTTAATCATATGGACGAGGTCTTTGAGGACATCTTCTTTTTTTGTTGATTTTAATTCAAGATTTATCCGATCTTTTGAGAGAAGACTTGTTAGATTCATTTATCCTCCTGTTGGTTTAATCTTTTCTCAAATACAAAATTATCCAAACTTACATCCTTTCCGGACAGGAAACACCAATAATTCCAAGACCGGTCTTAAAGATGTGAGCAACCTTAGAAATTAAAAAAAGTCTTGCTTGAGTAAGTTCCCGGTCATCACTCACTACCCGGTGTTTTTGATAAAAGTAATGAAAAGTTCGTGCCAGGGAAATGAGATAATGAGTGATGGAAAACGGGTCCAGTTCATTTAACGCATCTTCTATCATTTCAAAGAATCTAAGAGACTGCTTTATCAATTCAAATTCTTCATTTTCCCTGAGCAGGGATAAATCTGGTCTTTCCGCTATTTCAATTCCCTTTTCCCCACCGAATTTTATAATATTTTTAATCCTTGCATAAGCATATTGAACATAATAGACCGGATTTTCTTCGGATTCTTTCAAAGCGAGGTCCATATCAAAATCGAGATGCTGGGAACAAGAACGCATCAATAAAAAGAAACGGATAACATCTACCGAGAGTTTTTCTAACAGGTCATCCAGTGTCCAGATTGCTCCAGCTCTTTTTGACATTGGGATATATCTTCCATCCTTTTTTAGTTTTACTTCCTGCACAATAATAACTTTGAGGATATCCGCTGGATAACCAAGCGCCACAAGTGCGCTGGTCAGGCTCTTTACCTGACCAAGATGGTCTGGACCCAAAATTGTAATTAATCTATCATAGCCCCTTTCAATTTTATTCTGGTGATAAGCAATATCTGGCAAAAGATAGGTATAACGATTGTCAGAAGTAACAATCACTCGGTCTCTTGTATCACCAAATTGAGTCGTTTTTAAGAATAAAGCGTTATCTTTAGCATATGTAAGCCCATTTTTTTCAAAAAGGGAGAGAACCTTTTCTACATATCCTTGTTTTCTAATTGATGATTCTGGAATCCAGTTTTTAAAATAAACTCTGAATTCCTCAAGACAATTTTTCTGTTTTGTTACAAAATATTCAACTGCAAATCTTTTTATTGCCTCTGGGTTTGTAATATTTTCTTTTAAAATCTCCCTTGCCAGGTCTTTGATATATTCTCCATGGTAGCCATCATCGGGGATATTACATTCTTTTCCCTGTAGCTCGTTCATCCTTTGCTGAATACTTTCACCGAGCAGGTCAATTTGCCTTCCACTATCATTTATGTAGAACTCGGCATCAGCCTGGTACCCGGCGTAACTGAGTAACTTAACAAGTGCATCGCCAAAAGCAGCTGCCCGCGCATTTACAATATTCAGCGGACCGGTTGGGTTCGCACTCACAAACTCAACATTTATTCGGACATTTTTATCTTGTGCAATATTTATTTTATCAATTTCTCTTAGTTTATTAAGGAGATAATTTTTGTTTATTAAGAAATTTATAAAGCCCGGTTCATATATGATAATCTCATCAATCATCGGACTGGAAATTTTCTGAATAACTTCACTGGCTATCTTCATTGGTGGAGTTGATGAGTGCTTTCCTATCTGGAGCGCCAGATTAGTTGCATAGTCTCCCTTCTTGCCCGAAGGTACATAATCAATATTTACTTTCTCTTGCGGAAAAAAGTTCTGGATGACTTCTTTAAGTTCAGTTCTTACTGGCTTTACCATGTAATCTGTGGTGCATCACCCCATAGTCTTTCTAAACCATAGAACTCTCTGACTTCTTTTAGAAAAATGTGCACAATAACATCCACATAATCAAGGAGTATCCAGCCTCCGCCTTCCATCCCTTCAACATGTTCAGGGTTTTCATATTCAAGAAGGTACTGGGCTATAGTTCGGTTGTGGATTTCAGACAATCCATTGGCAATTACAAAGTAATCAGTAATTGGAGAAATACCGCGCAGGTCAAATATTACAATGTCTTCGCCCTTTCTTTCATTTATTATTCTTGCCAGCGTTTTTGCGAGACTACAGGAGTCAGAATTTTTTTTCGACATCAGGAAACAGTTTTTGATAGTCTTGGCCAATGATTAATGTAACATCAATGTATAATGCCGAGTCAATATCACTGCCGATATTTTTACATTTTATTCTTCGTGCAAAATAACTGGCATTGGCATTGTCACTTCTTGACCGTTCAATAACCACAGTCTCACTGAAAACCTTATCTTCTACATTTCCAATATTTACTACATTAAAACCATCCCTCCTCAGGATTTCACTAACCTTTATAGCAAGTCTGTTTATACCACAGCCATTTAGAACCTCTATGCGCAGGTTGCTATTGCGCCGGTAGATTTCTTCGGGATCTTCGCGCGCACGCATAAATAATACTGACACACCAAATAGAAATAAAAGGATGATCATTATCAGAAGGCCAATTCTTCCCGGGTGGTGCATATTTTTCATTAAGAAGGACATTTCAATATTTGGTTGCCGATTCTTTTTCTTATCCCGTCTTTTATCCAGACGAACGGTCCTATTGTCTCATTATCCTTTATTGTAGTATTGCCCTCAATAATTGAAAAGGGTCGGATATGAACAAATTCACCAAACTTCACCGTCAAATCAATAGTCGTTGTATTGGGGTCTTCAATATAAACACCCCTTAACATTAATTCTTCAAACCAATTTCTTTTTACAATCTCCTTAACCCTTGCCAGGTCAAGTTTAGTATTAATTCCCAGAATTTCTTCTTCGTCGTCGGTTCCAAAACCAATCACTCTTTTATTTTCGTTGATCAGTAAATGGACAATGTCGGTGAGATAAAATTCTTGCTGCCGATTGCTGGTTGAAAGCTTTTTCAAAAAACCATCCAATATCTTCTTCTCTGCAAAATAGATCCCTGTGTTTATTTCATTTATTTTAAGTTCCTTTTGATTTGCATCACAGTGCTCAACGATTCTGATAATATCTCCATTTTTATTGCGAACAATTCTACCATAACCCGTGGGATTTTGTAATCGACAGGTGAGTATTGAGAGGTGAGCCTTCTTCCTAAAGTGATTCTCAATCATATTTTGAATCGTCTCTTTTTTAAGTAATGGAACATCTCCGTAGAGAATAAGTATATATGGATTTTTTACAATTTCAAGCCCTCTTTTGGCAGCGTCCCCTGTACCTTTTGGAATGTCCTGAAGCGCATATTTTACTCGGTTCTTCAATATACTCCTAACCGGTTTTGAATTTTTGCCAACCACTACAACAATTTCTTTGCTACCAACATTTTCAGCGGTCTTTACAACGAATTGAATTACTGGTATTCCTAGTATCTTGTAAAGAATTTTGGGAATTTTTGAGTGCATTCTTTTACTTATTCCGGCTGCAAGGATAATAGTGCTGAAATGGGGTATCGATTTCAAACGCACATCTAAATATATTCAAAATATCAATGATGTCAAGACAAAAGAAAAACCTCTTTCATCTGTTTGAATTTACAATTACCCAGGCGAAGCTAGGTAATATTAGCCAAAGTTATATTGACTTTAAAGGGAAATTATGTAGAATAAAATTATGGATAGATTGACGAAATTGCTTAAAAGAGGAGTAGTACTTCTTGATGGGGCAACGGGCACAAATCTTTTGAACAAAAATATATTACCGGGTGAATCACCTTCCTCTTTGAATTTAAAAAACCCCGAAGCGGTTTATGAGTTACAGAAGGCATATATTGAAGCGGGAAGTGATATAATTTTGACCAATACCTTCAGCGCCAATCCTTTCAATTTTAAGGGGAATAAATACAAAGAAGTAATAAGAGCAGGGGTAGAAATTGCCTGCCGGGCGAGCAAGGGTAGACTTGTTTTTGGTGATGTTGGTCCCCTGGGGATTTTGATCAAACCATACGGCGATGGTAATTTTGACGATGTATTCAAGATTTATTTTGAAATCTTTGAAACATTTTATAAATCGGGCGTAAAAAATTTTTTTATTGAAACCTTCAATTCAATAATTGAAGCAAAGGCAGCATTTCTTGCGGCAAGAAATTATGCGGATAATATCATGGTCAGTTTCTCATTCCAAGAAAATGAAAAGACAATCTTTGGAGAGGAACCGGAATCAATTGCAATTACCTTTGAGAAACTCGGTGCAAAGGCAGTAGGGGTGAATTGCACACCGCCCGAAACCACCCTGGCAGTACTCGAGAGGATGTCAAGGATAACTCAACTTCCCTTAATAGCAAAACCAAATGCTGGTCGTGTAATAATAGAGAATAACAAAATAAGGCAGTCAATTTCTGATAAGGAGCTTGCAGGATATTTCGGTAAATTTATTAAATCTGGTGCACAATTGATTGGTGGTTGTTGTGGAACAACGCCTGAATACATCAAAAGAATATCTGTACGTCGCACAGAACTCAGAATTCCCTCCCGAAACGCAAATTCCCGATTCATTCTTGCATCTCCCCAAAAATTTATTGAAATTGATAGTGATTCAACAATAATTGTCGGGGAGCGTCTGAACCCTTCTGGCCGTAAGAAGATTAGAGAGAAATTACTAAAAAATGATTATACAATCTATGGTGAAGAGGCACGCTTGCAGGAGGAAGCAGGTGCTGAGGCGCTGGATGTAAATGCGTATGTCGCAGGGTTAGAGGAAAGAAAAACACTCGTTAATTGTCTAACCGAAGTCATAAAGAATAGCAAACTTCCTGTCTTTATTGATACCCAGGATTACCTGGCGGCAAAAAAGGCGATGGAGATTTATCCGGGGATTGGTGTTTATAATTCAATTCCGGCACGTCTAAAAGACTTGGAGAAATTTCTGCCCCTTGTCCGGTATTATGGCTTCAAGGCGGTGATATCCCTGGTTGGGAAGAGAATTCCCCGAAACTGCAAGGAGCGATTAAAAAATGCAGATTTTGTATTGAAAATTGCCCGAAGATTAAGATTTCCTGTTGCCGATTTGATATTTGACCCATTGGTCTTCTCAATTGCGACTGGACCAGAACAGATTGAAGAAACATCAAAGGCCGTCGCTGAGTTGCACAGGAAGGGATTAAAAACGATCCTCGGGATTTCCAATATTTCTTTTGGACTACCTGAACGGAGTCTAATGAATGCTGGTATGGTAAATCGAGCAATAAGTGCCGGGGTAAACTTTTTGATATTGAATCCTCTTGATCCAAGAGTAATGGAATCTTATTATACAGCAAGGGCGCTTTTTAAAAATGAAATTGTGGAGTACATCCAGTGGGTTAAAAATACAAAATTTGTTTATCCACAGACCTCTCAAAAATTTGCAACCAAACAGCGCCCCAAAACAGGAATTCAATCTAATCCGGCTGAAGATTTTATGAGGGCAATTGTTGCGGGTGATACCAAATCAGCCACCGAGTACATAAAGATTCTTCTTGACGCTGGGATTTCACCAAAAACAATAATTGATAATTACATATCTAAAGCAATGAAGATGGTGGGTGATAAATATGAAAAGGGGGTATTCTTCATTCCCGATTTGCTTAAGTCAGCGGAGGCAACCAGGATAGTGCTTGAGACAATAAAGAAAAATATAAAAAGGGAAACCGGTGGAAGAGAAGGGAGAAAAAAGATTGTGCTTGCAACTGTAAAGGGCGATATCCACGACATTGGTAAAAATATTGTAGCAATGGTTCTCGAGTCGGCAGGCTATGAGGTAATTGACCTGGGTAAGGATGTGGCGGCACTAAAAATTGTGAATGCAGTGAAAAAATATAAACCCGTGGCAGTTGGTTTGAGTGCATTGCTGACCACGACAATGTCAGAAATGGGGAATGTGATAAAATTAATGAGGGAAGCCGGACTTGACACACCGGTAATTATTGGTGGACCAAATGTAAACGACCGTTTTGCAAAAAAGATTGGAGCATATGCCGCGGTTAACAATGCCTTTGCCGGTCTCAGGATATTAAAAAAATTGGGATAAAGAAAATTTTATGCTAAGGGATAGATTTAAACAAAAAAAGGTAATAACCCTTGAGGTACTTTTACTGCCTGGTGTTGATATAAACATTTTAACTAAAGAACTTGAGCCGTTCAAGGGAATTGTTGATGCATTAAATATTCCCTCAAATCCCCTCGGTAAATTGCGACCCGATTCAGTATGCCTGGCGCATATTCTTCAGGAGAAGACGGGCATAGAAACAATTCCCCATTTCGTTGCACGCCATTTTACACTTTTATCATTTGAGAGTCAACTACTCGGAGCAAAAATGCTGGGGATTGAAAATATCCTCTGTGTTACTGGTGATTCACCAGTTGAAGGAAGGAGTATGTTTGAGTTGAATTCGGCAAAATTACTGGAGGTGGCAAAAAATTTGCGCAATGGTCTGACTTCCGGACGAAGAACGATAACACCGATTGATTTTTGTCTGTGTACAAGTTTTAATCCCAATGTTCTGAATACCCAGGGTGAATTTATAAAGACCGGCGAAAAGTGCCGTTGCGGCGCTGAGGTCTTTTTTACCCAGCCGATATTTCAACCCGAAAGATTTCTTGATATTCTAAAAGAATTTCGTTCAAGATATAAAGGCATTAAAGTTATTGCGGGTTTGGCTTATTTATATACAAAAAAGAAGGCTTTTACTCTGATGAAATTTCTGGGCATACCATATGAATATATCTTGAGACTTGAACAGCAGGATGAATCCGAATTGCTTTATGAAACGGCAATAAAATTAAAAGACTATGTAGATGGATTTTATATCATTCCGATTGGTAAATATGAATATGCCCGAACATTGATAGAGAAAATCAAAAAAATTTTATAAGAGTCAAATACCGATTTCTTTATGGCGCGTTAGGATATTATCAGCCAATTTTTCCAGTGCCTGAAAGTCTTCGCTTTTTGGATAACCGCGGGCGATTACCGGCGGAATTATTTCAACATCAAGATTTGTAATTAACTCTTTTAATTTTTCCGGCATCTTACCACCCCAGGAGTAGGAACCTATTATTGAGAAAAATCTGGTCTTCGGACGCAGTGCATTGCATAGATAACTGGCATAAACAGCTAATGGATGTGGTCCGGTGAGTACGGTTGGAGTGCCAATCACTACAGTTGCGGCATCAACAAGCGCCATTGCGAGATCACCAATATCGGTCTTTGTTAAGTTGAATGGCTTAATGGTTATATCCCTTTTCATAATCGCATCAATGAAATACTCAGCCATCTTTTCGACGCTACCGTGCATTGACACATAAGGAAATACAACTTCATTTTTCACAGTGTCTGATGTCCAGTCTTTATAGGCATTGATTATGAATTGCGGTCGGTTATAAACTGGTCCATGACTTGGGGCGATAATATCAATCTGAAAGCCACTTAACCTTTCCAGATGCCTTTGTATATTTTTTCTAAATGGCATCATAATTTCTGCATAATACCTTTTTGCCGACTCATTAACCTTTGCTTCATCAACCGCGTATAAATTACTGGTGGCAAGGTGGGAGCCAAACAAGTCACAGGTGAAGAGAATCTTGTCTTCTTTCAAGTAAGTAAGCATCGTCTCGGGCCAGTGAACCCAAGGAGCGATGATAAATTGGAGTGTTCTGTTACCCAGCGAAAGTGTATTATTATCATCTACCTCAATAAATTTGTCCTCGGAGATTAATAATAAGTCCATCAGCATCCCTTTACATTTAGGATTCGTTACAACCCTTGCCATTTGGTATTCTTTTAAGACCCTTGGTATCCCGCCAGAATGGTCCTGTTCAGCGTGGTGCGAAATTATATAATCAATTTTTTTTACATCAATTTTCTTTAAATTTTCAATCAGTTCATCTTCTTTTATTGGATCAACTGCATCAATCAATGCAGTTTTCTCACTACCAATAACTAAATAAGAGTTATAACTTGTGCCATCGGGCAATGGAATTAATTCGTCAAATAACCTTCTATCCCAGTGATTGGCACCAACAGAGTAAATTTTTTCTTTGATCTCTCTTATATGCATCCTATAACTCCTTTTTTAAATATCCATCTGATAACAGCCATCTATTTCTCGCCGATATAGGTTGTTGCCGTCTTGGGAACCTTTAACTTCAACTCTTTATGGTAATAATCATAAGTCAGGGGCTCGGCATTTTCATTGATGATTTCTGCATCAATCACTTTGCCAATAAATAGTGTATGTGTGCCACAATCAATTGAACCCACAACCTCACACTCAATATAGCCAATAGTATTATCAAGAATCAAAGGAACACCGGTTTTACCGATTTTGTAGTTCACACCTTTAAATTTATCCAGTTCGCGACCCGAACGAAAACCAAATTGACCGATAAACTTGGGTGGAGTATCTTTTGAGAGTATCGCAATAGAAAATACCTTGCTTGATACAATATACTCATAGGTAAGATTCTGTTTGTTAATTGAAATACCTATTTGTGGCGGTTCTGAAGTTAATTGGAAGACCGTGTTGACAATCTGACCGTTTAACTTATCATTCTTTCGGGAACTTACAATGTAAATTCCATAAGAAACTTTGTGCAATGTTTTGATATTCATAAGAACTTTTTAAGTTTTTTCACAATCTCATCTTTGGGAACCGCGCCGATGATTTCATCAACCACCCTGCCATTTTTAAATATCTTTATGTTAGGAATGGACATAATTCTATATTCAGTGGTCTTCCCTGGATTTTCATCCACATTTAGCTTGGCAACCTTTATTTTTCCTTCATATTCTTCGGCAATCTCATCAATTGTCGGTGCAACCGTTCTACAGGGTCCACACCAGGGCGCCCAGAAATCAACCAACACCAGCATAGGGGAGTTTTTAACCTCCTGATCAAAGTCTTTATCGGTTATATTGATAACTGGCACATTACCTCCTTAAAAGATAGTTATTAGGTTGGGGTTAAGAAACCGGTATAAAATAAGCATCTAAGCCCAAACCTTAAAATACCTGCTCTACCGCCTTTATTTCTGGTATCGCCTCCTTCAGTCTTTTTTCAATTGCCATCTTTAAGGTAAACGTACTCATTGGACAGCCACCGCAGGCGCCGGTAAGTTTTAACTTAACGATGCCGTCATCAGTAACTTCCACAAGCTCTACATCACCCCCATCCCTTTGCAGGTTGGGTCTGATTTCAGCCAAAACCATTTCCACCTTTTCTTTCATTTGTTACCCCCTTGATGATAATAGTCTGCCAGAGCCCTTTGTTTTGATAATAAAATGCATCCGGATACATTATACCCATAATTTGGAGTTTGGCAAGACCCCAATGCAAATTGTATGATTGACTTTCTGGCATTTTTAATTATTATTATAATCTTAATAGTCGTTGGGGAGGTTTTATGGCAAAATATAAAATTGCTTGGTTGCCAGGCGATGGTATTGGTAAGGATGTTCTGGATGCAGCAAAAATTGTTCTTGATAAATTGAATTTAGATGCGGAATATATTCCCGGGGATATTGGCTGGGAGTTCTGGTGCAAGGAAGGTAATCCTCTGCCGGAGCGGACGATTGAATTATTGAGGGGTGTAGATGCAGCGCTGTTTGGCGCAATTACCTCCAAGCCAACAAAGCAGGCTGAAGCAGAACTGATTCCGGAATTAAAGGGAAAAGGACTTGTCTATCGCTCACCCATTGTCCGAATGAGGCAGATATTTGACCTTTATATATGTTTAAGACCCTGCAGGGCATATCCGGGGAATCCGTTGAATTATAAGGAAGGGATAGACCTTGTTATCTTTCGTGAAAATACCGAAGATTTATACTCAGGCGTTGAATTTTATCCTGTGCCTGAAGAGTTATCAAAATTATTGGCAAATATTTCTAAAAATTTTGAACCATTTAATAATTTAAATACTCAGGAACTGGCAATTTCATGCAAAATAAATACCCGCCGGGGTTCACAGAAGATTGTTCGTGCTGCATTTGATTATGCAAGAAAATATAATCGCAAAAAGGTAACTGTAATCCATAAGGCAAATGTAGTAAGGGCGAGCGATGGATTGTTTTTAGAAACCGCCCGGGAAGTAGCCAGAGAATTTCCTGAGATTCAAATGGATGAGGCAAATGTTGATGCGATAATGATGTGGCTGCTCAAAAATCCACACAATTATGATGTCCTTGTGGCACCGAATCTTTATGGTGATATAGTTTCCGATTTATGTGCCCAGATGGTTGGTGGTCTGGGATTTGGCTGTTCAGGAAATATTGGAGAGAAACTTGCGGTATTTGAACCTACCCATGGTTCAGCACCCAAATATGCAGGTTTATACAAGGTAAATCCGATTGCCACAATCCTTGCCGTAAAGATGATGGTTGAATGGTTAGGTGAAAAAGAACTCGCAAATCAACTTGAGAATGCTGTTGCTGCGGTTATTAAGGAAGGCAAGGTTAGAACCTATGATATGGGTGGTAATGCTACAACAATTGATATGGCAAAGGCAATTGCTGAAAAATTATGACGATAATTGAGAAGATATTCTCCCGTGCCTCAGGAAAGAAAGTAAAGCCTTATGAATATATATGGGCAAATATCGACTTAGTGGCAATGCGTGATTTCGGCGGTCCTAATGTGGTTCAGGAATTTAAAGAAAATTTCGGGGATGCGAAGGTTTTTGACAAAAATAAAGTAGCGATTACATTTGACCTACATATACCACCACGGGATGAGAAGGTGGCAAAAAATCAACAGATTTTAAGGAATTTTGCCCGGGAGCAGGGAATAAGATTATTTGATGTCAATACCGGCATCGGACAGCATATCCTCCTTGAGAACGGATTGGTAAAACCGGGCGAAATTGTAGTGGGAACTGATAGTCATATGAATCTTCTGGGGGCTGTTGGCACCTGTGGTTTCGGAATGGGCACGACCGATATTGCAGGCGCGCTATATAAGGGGAGACTATGGTTCAGGGTTCCCCCAACCATTAAAATTGTGGTCAACGGGATTTTGAAATATCCATTAACCGCCAAGGATTTAATATTATACATCCTGAGGCATTTAACCACCAGTGGGGCATTGAACCGGGCAATAGAATTTACCGGTGAGACAATCCAGATGATGAATGTTAGCGAACGTATTACAGTATCCAGTATGGTCACTGAGATGTCGGGTGATGTGGGATTTATAGTGCCGG
Source organism: Caldifarciminota bacterium (assembly GCA_039802145.1). Taxonomy (GTDB): domain Bacteria; phylum Hydrothermota; class Tepidihabitantia; order SM23-42; family JAOAFX01; genus JAOAFX01. The sequence continues at coordinate 12,406 of JBDRWA010000064.1, forward strand.
ATGAGACAGTGTTTAGTTTTTTAAGAGCACATAACGCTACAAATTTTGAACCAATATATCCGAACCGGGATGCAGCCTATGAGAAAATTTATGAGTTTGATGTCACCAATCTAAAGCCACAGATTGCCTGTCCACATTCACCGGACAATGTTGTGGATGTATCCGAAGTAGCCGGAAGGAAGATTGACCAGGTATTCATCGGTTCATGCACAAATGGCCGCTTTGAAGATTTGAAAATTGCGGCAAGGATACTGGAAGGGAAAAGGGTTAATGATAATGTGCGGTTGATTATTGTGCCGGCAACGATGGAAGTAGCACAGCAGGCCGAGCGGGCAGGTCTTTATAATATTTTCTTACGGAGCGGTGCGATTGTT
>JBDRWA010000065.1:0-12447 GCA_039802145.1 Caldifarciminota bacterium
GGGTGAGTTGGTGCGGAGGTTGATTACCAATAGACATTATGATTTTGGGATTCACTATTATCCCTGGGATGGTAAGAATGACAGTGGTCAGAGGCTTGCACCTGGTGTCTATATCTATGTCTTTGACTTTTATGCGGATGATGGAGAACATAAAACTGTGAAGAAAAAGGCAGTGATAATAAAATAAAATGCCTAAAAGTCCAAAACCTGTCCTTGTGGAAATCAGGATACTTGAAAATAAAGAAGATTTTAAACAAAAATTTTGTATCCTTGACTAAATTTTAATTTTATGTATAATCAACTTCAAGGAGTGAAATGCTGGAGAGACTGATAATCACAAAAAAAGCAAAGGTAGGAATAATCGGACTTGGTTATGTAGGCTTGCCCCTTGCCCTTGAATTGAATAACCGGGGTTTCACTGTTATCGGTATAGATATTGATAAAGATAGGGTAGATAAAATAAATAAAGGCATTTCCTTTATTGACGATGTTCCGCAGGGCGAACTTTCAAGATTTGTAAAACAAAAAAAATTATGGGCAACGACTGATTACAAGAAACTTAGAAATGCAGATATAATAATCATCTGTGTGCCAACACCGGTGAATGTAAATAAAGAACCTGATTTGGAACCGATTATCAATAGTTCGGAAAATATCTCAAAGGTTTTGCGGAAGAATCAGCTTGTGATTTTGAAAAGCACAACCTTTCCAGAGACAACCGAAAAGATTGTTTTGCCTGTACTTGAAAAGAGCGGCTTGAAGGTTGGGAGGGATTTTTATCTTGCCTTTTGCCCGGAAAGGATTGACCCGGGAAACAAAAGATTTGGTGTTGCAAATACGCCCGCAGTTGTGGGCGGAGTAACGAAAAAATGCACCGAGATAACGGCACTATTCTACAAACAATTCGTCAATCAGGTCATACCGGTGTCTTCGGCACGTACCGCCGAGATGACCAAACTCCTTGAGAATACATTCAGAAATGTTAATATTGCACTCGTGAATGAATTTGCCCAATTGTGTGAACGAATGGGAAATATCAACATCTGGGAAGTGATCGAAGCGGCAAAGACAAAGCCATTTGGATTTATGCCATTTTATCCAGGACCTGGCGTGGGTGGACATTGTATTCCAGTAGACCCTTATTATCTTTCTTATAAGGCAAGGGAATACGATTTTCATACCGTATTTATTGAACTCTCAGCGCGGGTGAATGAAGAGATGCCATATTTTGTAGTAAACAAAACCATTGAAGAATTGAGCAAATTCGGTGTCTGCCCTGCAAAGGCAAAGGTTCTTTTGCTGGGAATGGCATTTAAGAAAGATATCTCGGATCTGCGGGATTCTCCAGCAATCAGGGTATATCAGATAATAAAAGATAGAGTAGCAAAATTAGAATATAATGACCCGCATGTGCCTTATTTTGAACTGAATGGTAAGAAAATAAAGTCCGTGAATTTAAATTTTAAAAAATTAAAAGAATATGATGCCGTCGTAATACTCACCGACCATTCAGTATATGACTATGAACGCATTCTGAAATATTCACGATTAATCATTGATACAAGGAATGCAATAAAAAAGAACTACAAAAAAGTCAAAAAATTAGGCTGCGGGGCGAATTGTAATTTCTAAAATAGGCGCAGGCTTCGGTCCAAGGGTGGGACACCATCTTACTATATGTGGTGATCGTCAATTATTAGAAAAATATCTCTTTGTAGAAATGGTGAAAAAATATTGACCGACCCTGCATAGACAAAAATCTGAATTAACTGTTGACTTTTTTATTACTATGGATAAAATTTCATACTATGGACAAGAATTCAAAAATTTGGGTCTTTGTTATATTATCTATTCTGTATTATAGTTCCTGCGTTTATTCAATAAAAATACCAAGTCAATACGAGAGATTGGATCTTGTTGTTGTTAGTGGGTATGTTGGCGAGTCTTTTGATTTTACAGAAGCAAGGAAATATAATTTATTTCCCAAAGTAAAGGATTTTGTAGAAGCCCGACTGTATAAAATAGAGCCTGGATATTTTGAATTGGAGGTGATCACTAAATCTGCAAAGTATAACGCAGTGTATGGAGAAGAACAGTTACCTGCAATCTTAAAAGACTACATTGAAAATTACAATGAAATCAGCAAATCGGATACTAATTTTAAAAAAAGGTGGAATATTATGGCATTTGACGACCAAAGATTGCCAATAACTATTAATGAAGTTGAAAAAATTGCCAAAGACCATATATTTTACTCCAATCCCTGTCTTATGGGTACAACCGGGGCATTCGTTGGTGCTATGATAGGTGGATGCATTGCTGGTGCGTATTATTATACACCTTCTTGCTATGGACCAACACGTGAATTCAATTATAGTGCAGTATTAATTGGTGCGGCAATAGTTGGTTCTATTGAAACCCTACGGAGTTTGACAACTGGTAAAGCGGAAGATTTCAGAGAAGCAATTAAGGCAATAAATAATTCTCGAAGATTGGAAAAGGTGAAGTCATAAAATAATACGAAAATGTCATTGCGAGGGGCGTGACAATCTCATTTTTTATTAACAAATAGTTACGCCTCTCCGTTTCTTACAATGAGAAAATAGGATTCATCTAACCCATCCCCCTTGACTTTTATCTAACACTGTATACAATTTACTACAAAGGAATAATATGACTTTATCAATAGCACAGGCAAAGGATAATCTAACCAAGTTAGCAGAAAAATTCAAGCAGAGGTGGCAAAAAAGACCAAATCCAAAAGCAAATTGAAAAGACCGACAGAGAAATTGATGAGATTGTATATAAGTTGTATGGTATAACGGAAGAGGAGAGAAAGGTAATTGAAGGAGATTTAAAATCGGTATTGACATAGGATATTTTTAAAATATAATTGTCCTATAAGGAGAAAATTATGCATCGCATTGTAGATGTTAAAACACTGGCAGATTATAAATTGTGGCTAAAATTTGCCGACGGTGTTGAGGGTGTTGTTGACCTGTCTGACCTGGTTGGGAAAGGTGTTTTTTCTCAATGGCAGGATAAAAAATTTTTTGACTCTGTCTATATTGATCGTGAAAGCCATACTATTACCTGGCCCGGTGGTATTGATTTGTGCCCCGATGAACTCTACGCAGAAATTACCGGAGAAGATATCAACTCAATTCTTAAAGCTAAAGCCACCGCAGTTTAAAGTGATAAAATCAGTAAATGGCTGAAATAAGCAGATTTTACGGCATAATAATATACATTTTCTACCGAGAACATCAACCACCTCATTTTCGTGCGGTGTATGGGGAGGAAGAGGCTTTAATTGCAATAGATACTTTGGCAGTTTTAGCTGGACATCTTCCACCACGGGCAATGGGCCTTGTTATTGAATGGGCAACGATTCATCAGGAAGAATTGCGTAAAGTGTGGCAACAGGCAATGAATCACCAAAAATTGGATAAGATAGAACCATTAAAATAAAATTTCCCTGTAAAAAGTTCTGTAGGAAGTGATTGTTTTGTAAAAAGACATCTTGAGGATGGGATTTGACCTTTCTATTGACTTTCAATTTCCGTTATATAAAATTGTAAAAAGGCGGGATTAGATGAGGAAAAAATTTAAAGGACAACTGGTATGTCAACATATTGAAAAGATTTCCCGAAAATTATTAGAAAAATATCCTGAGGTGATAAAACAGTTTGTGCGTGGTCGTCATGGAATATACGCATTATATAGAGGTAATCGCCTTTATTATGTGGGTCTTGCATCAAATCTTCGTTCAAGGTTAAGAAGGCATCTCCGTGATAGACATGGACAGACCTGGGACCGGTTCAGTGTATACCTCACATTGTCTGATAGCCATCTTCATGAACTTGAATCATTGGTTCTACGGATTGCAAGTCCACGGGGCAATCTGCTGGGTGGTAAATTCCTTCGTTCGCAAGATTTAAAGCACGATGTTTTAAGGAAAATTCGAGAGATCCAAAAACAAGAACAAATAGAATTACTCGGCGAAGAACCGGTTAAGGTAGAATCCAAAAAACTTTCGTCAGATAAGACGCTGGGAGCACTTGCGCCCTATGTAACAAAAAGATTTCATATACGCCTTAATTATAAGGGAAAAGTGTATATTGCTCATGTTAGAAAGGATGGTTGGATAACATTTGATGCAAGATCACCTAATTTCAAAAAATTTAAAGGTAAAAGATTTAAATCACCATCGGCAGCCGCCCAGGCGATATCCGGGCATTCAATGGATGGCTGGAAATGGTGGAAATACCAGCGTTCGCCCGGGGAATGGGTTTGTATTGATGAATTGAGAAAGAAGTAGGAAAAATTTGTGTGATGAATCGTACCACTACATTATAAATCAGGTAACTATATTTTTCTTGAAATACTCTATCAATTCTGGAATTTTTTCGGGTTTGCCGCCACCACCTTCAGCGAGGTGGGGTTTGCCGCCGCCACCCCCACCAATGATTTTACCTACAGTTTTTATCAAGGTATGGGCAGGGAATTTCTCTTTCAATGCGTCACCCACAAAGACGAGATAGTTTACACGATTATTCACAATATCGTATAATACACCCAATTTATCTTTTGCCTTTTCTCTTACAGAATCTGCAACCTGTCTCATACCTTCATTATCAAAACCCTCAAGTCTTTGTATTATATAATTTTTGTCTTTTGTTTCTTCAATAATCTCCCGGGCAATCAATGCGGCAAGTTTTGCCTTTTGTCTTTGATTAATATTTTCCAGTGTCTTTAACCGATTCTGAAAATCTTCGATTCGTTCCGCAATGTTGGTATCACTGCCCAAAAATTCCGAGGTTTTCTTTATTATTTCCCGGTATCTCCTCAATTCCTCAAGGAGATTGAATCCGACAAAACCTTCAATCCTTCTTATACCTGCGGATGCTGATTCCTGGCTGATTATTTTAAACAATCCAATTTCACCGGTATTATCAAGATGAATACCACCACATAGTTCAATAGAAAAATCTTTTATTCTAACTACACGCACATCTCTACCATATTTCTCGCCAAATAATGCCATTGCTCCAAGTTTCTTTGCCTCGTCAATTGTGGTCCAGAATTTTTCAACCGGTATTGCTTCCATAACCTTTTCATTGACAAGGTCTTCAATCGCCCTTATCTCGTCATCACTCAGTGGTTTAAAATGCATAAAATCAAATCTGAATCTTCCTGGCTCCACAAAAGAACCTTCCTGTCTTGCATGTTCCCCTAAAATTTTTCTCAATGCCGCGTGTAATAAATGGGTTGTGGTATGTGCACGGGCACTTTCTTTACGATGTCTCAAATCAACTCTGGCAACAACCCTATCAGGTTTAAATTTCCCGGTTTCAATCTCACAATGGCAGGTATTCATTCCCTGGAGCCAGTATGTATCAAGAACCTTTAATTTGAAATCCTTACCGATAATCCAACCGGTTTCACCGACCTGTCCGCCTGCCTCAGCATAGAAGGGTGATTCAGCAAGGACTATCTCAATATTTTTGCCTGATTCATTGTAACGGAGTATTTCAGTCTCTACCTCATTCTTTTCATAACCAACGAATTTTCCTGTGTCCGCTTTCAAAATCTTCCATTCGCTACCGAGTGTAAATTTTGCCTTTGTTCTTGATTCTTCTTTTGCCTGTTCAAGATTTTTTAAAAATCCATCTTCATCAACATCAATTCCTCTTTCTCTTGCAATCTCTTTCGTCAATTCTATCGGAAATCCGTATGTATCATACAGTTTAAATGCTTCATCTCCAGATATTTTCTTACTTTTCTTTACAATTTCTTCAAATAGTGCCATTCCTTTTTCCAGGGTGGCAAGGAATCTTTCTTCTTCTGATTTAATCACCAGGGTAATTTCTTCTCGATGTTCAACAAGTTCTGGATATGAATTTTTATATACTTCTACAACTGTTGGAACAATTTTATAAAGGACCGGCTCATTGACCCCAAAATTTAAATTCAATCTTGTTGCCCGTCTTAATATTCTTCGTAAAACATAACCTCTTTCTTCGTTTGATGGAATTATGCCATCACCGATGGCAAAGACAAGTGCGCGAATATGGTCTGCAATAGTATTTATATTGACATCGGTCTGCGGTTCTTTGCCATACTTATGTCCAGTCAGTTCAACAATATTTTCAATGATTGGATAAAAAAGGTCGGTGTGAAAATTGGAATCCTTTTGTTGAACTATGCTTGCGAGCCTTTCAAAGCCCATTCCAGTATCAACTCCACGATTCTTTAAAGGTAGTCTCTCTCCGGATACCTTCTGGTCAAACTGGGGAAAGACTAAATTCCAGATTTCTGGATATCTATCGCAATCACAACCAGGGGCACAAGATTTCTTTCCACAAGAAAATTTTTCACCGAGGTCATAATAAATTTCAGAACAGGGACCGCAGGGTCCGGAATTACCCGCCGGACCCCAGAAATTTGTATCATCTCCGAGTCTGTATATTCTTTTTTCACTCAAGCCAACCTTTTTCCGCCAGATTTCATATGCCTCATTATCTTCCTTATGAACTGAAACATAGAGTTTTTCTTTATCGATCTTCAACACATTCACCAGATATTCCCATGCCCAGAGGATTGCTTCTTCTTTAAAATAGTCTCCAAATGAAAAATTACCAAGCATTTCAAAAAATGTATGGTGCCTTCTTGTCCTGCCAACATTATCAAGGTCTGATAGTCGCAAACATTTCTGGATACTTGCCGCCCTTTTGTAGGGCAGGGGCACGGAGCCTGTCCACAGGGGTTTAAACTGAACCATCCCGGCACTGGTAAATAATAGGGTTGGATCATCCCTGGGAATCAAAGACATTGAGGGAACGATTGTATGACCTTTATCTTTAAAAAAATTTAAAAAACTTTCACGAATTTCTAAGTTATTCATAATCTTCACCCAGTACCTCGTAAATTGTCTGAAGGGTAAATCCCCTGTATAATAAATATCTTATAATCTTTGCTTTTTGTTTGGGGTCCTTTTTATTAAAATTAGAAAATTTTTTTTCTATGATTTTTTTTATTAAACTCTTCTCATCCCGTTCTTTCAAAACTTCCTCAATATATGCGTCGTCAACTTTTTTCTTTTTTAACTCATTGACTATAAAAATATTTCCCCTTGGTTTTAAGTTCGTATAATCACTCACAAATTCACGGGCAAACTTATGATTGTTTAAAATACCTTCTTCAACTAACTCGTGCACGACTTCTTCTACAATTTCAGGTTCGTATCCCAACTTCTGTAGTCTATCTTTCGTCTCAGCCACGGAACGGCTCCGATACCTTAACAATCTATATGCCCGCTGTTTAATCTTCTGTTTTTCTTCAGCGAGAAGAAGATTTTTGACCTGGTCTTCAGTGAGTTCATCACCTTCTTTTATATCATATCTCAATATAATCTCGTTATCCAATCCGAATTTGAATTCACCATCAATATAGATTGAAGACCTCTTCTTATTTCTCTTTTGAACTTCTATCTTGCTTATCTTCAACTGGCTTTTTGAATAACTTTTCTCTCAACTCTTTTTCAATTTTTTTGGCAATATCCTGGTTTGTCTTCAAAAATTCCACAACCGCATCACGCCCCTGACCGATACGTTCGTCCTTAAATGAATACCAGGTTCCTGATTTTTCAATAATTCCTTGTTCAACACCGATATCAACGAGTTCACCAAGTTTTGATATACCTTCTCCATAGATAATGTCAAATTCAGCCTCTCTGAACGGCGGTGCGAGTTTATTCTTTACAACTTTTACTTTAGTTCTTGAGCCAATCACATTTTCGCCCTTTTTCAGTGTTGCAATCTTTCGAATATCAAGACGGACTGAAGAATGAAATTTCAAAGCCAATCCACCAGGTGTAGTTTCAGGCGAACCGTACGGAATCCCTATCTTCATTCTGATTTGATTAATGAATATTGCTACAGTCTTTGATTTGCTTATTACTCCTGTCAATTTTCTCAATGCTTGTGACATAAGCCTTGCTACAAGACCGACCTGCATATCACCCATTTCACCTGCAATCTCTGCCTTGGGAACCAATGCGGCTACTGAATCCACAACAATAATATCAACACCACCTGAACGTGTTAGAATCTCGGCGATTTCAAGTGCCTGTTCTCCAGTATCTGGTTGTGAAATATAGAGATTATCAAGGTCAACACCGATTGCCTGGGCATATTTGGGGTCAAAGGCATGTTCAGCATCTATGAATATTGCATTCCCACCCAATTTCTGTGCCTGAGCAACTGCCTCAAGGGCAAGCGTTGTTTTTCCACCAGCCTCGGGACCGAATATCTCAACCACCCTTCCCCTTGGGTAACCACCAATCCCAAGTGCATAATCAAGTGCCAGTGAACCAGAAGGTATTACACTTACATCCACCTTTGATTCTTCAGCACCAAGCCTCATCACCGCACCCTTGCCAAACTGTTTTTCAATCTGGCTTATTGCCATTGACAATACCTTTTCTTTTTCATCTTTTGCCATATCACTCCTTTATTATACTAATATTAATTAAATTTTGAATGAAGTCAACAGGTTCTATTACGATTATCTGGGAGAAAATTAGATTTCAAGATTTTGAAATGGCAAACGGGCTATTAAATTAAAATTATCTAATCAAGCATATTGCGAAGTTTTTTTAGTTCTTCTTTTACTTCTTTAACAATCTTTACTGTTTCCTTTAATGGCAGGGTGAGTTGTTCAGGCTCTTGAGTGATAGTTGTGAGTTTTTTTCTTGCCCCGGCAATCGTATAACCTTGTTCATATAAAATAACTTTTATCATCCTTGCAATATCTACATCCTTTTTTGAATAGAACCTTCTTCCTAATCTATTCCTCCGTGGTCTAAGCATGGGAAATTCCTTTTCCCAGTATCTCAATACATAGGCAGGAATTTCCAGCATTTGAGCCACTTCTTTGATTGAATAAAACTCCTTTTCAGCCATTCCTTCCTCCTTTTTACTCACATTTTAAAGGCCTTATCATTAAACTTTTCAAACCCTGTAAAGGGGATTTTCTTTTGTAAATGATTTCATAAACAACCTTTGAGATTGGCATTTCAACATTATATTTTTTTGCAAGTTTCATTACCGCCCTTGCGGTTGGTACACCTTCGGCGACCATTAAAAAATCTTTTTTTATTTCTTTTACAGATTTACCCATGCCGAGCATCTTGCCAAATAAATGATTTCTTGATTCCTCACTGAAAGATGTGGTTATCAAATCGCCAAGGCCGGATAATCCATAAAATGTCTTAGGATTCGCACCCATTTTTGAACCAAGCCTTTGAATTTCTAAAATGCCTCGAGATATTAATGCGCCTTTGGCATTAGAACCAAATCCTAATCCATCACTTATTCCACAAGCGAGCGCCAAAACATTCTTAACCGCACCACCGAGTTCGACTCCGATTACATCGTCAGATATGTAAATTCTAAAATTTTCCGTAGCAATTTCAGATTGTAATTTTTTTGCCCTATCTAAATCATTACCAGCGAGGACGACAGCGGTCGGTTCATTTCTCATTATTTCATTAGCAATTGAGGGACCCGATAACACAAAACATTGACTTTCAGGAAACCTGTTTTTAATAATGCCTGATGGTAACTGGAGCGTTTTTATATCAATTCCTTTTATTAAACTCAGAAATTCTTTTGTTTTTATTTTTATTTTTTTCATTTCAATCAAAACACTTCTCAATGTCTGGCAGGGAACCGCAAGTACTACCAGGTCGCAATTTTTTAATACATTTTCCAATCGCCAGTCAATCAAGACTGAATCAGGGATTTTATATTTTAAAAGAAATGGACTGTTATCTCTTGTCTTCTGAACCTTTTTTGCACGTTTTTTATCAAATTCCCATATTTTTACACTATGGCCATTTTTATACTGCATAATGCCGAACACCGAACCCCAGTTGCCACATCCAAGAATTGCTATATTCATTTCTTCCTCCACAGGATTGTTTTTGGTTCTGTTTTATTCATTAATCTTTTTATATTTGAACGATGGGCATAGATAACGAGTATGCTGATAATTACAATTAAAATCTTTTCGCTTGGTTCAGATTTTCCAATCAAAAATGTAGCAATGGATAGAATTATTGCCATACTTATTGAGGCGATTGAAACTATATAGGTGCTTAGATAAATAATCAACCACACCCCAATTGCTATCAAAAATGGTTGGGGAACAATACTTAGGGCAACGCCGATTGTCGTTGAAACCCCCTTTCCACCTTTGAAATGAAAAATGGGATTAAAGATATGCCCCAGGATTGCTCCGGCACCAGCAAAGGCGGGATAGAGGTTGAAAGAACGGGTAATGAGCACCGGTAAAAAACCCTTCAGGGCATCAAGTAAAAATCCGATGATAAAAAATGTTAAACCAAGAGACCTGCCAAGATTTGTCGCACCGATATTGCCACTTCCGGTTTTCTTCAAATCCACACCTTTTATAAGTCCTAACAAATAAGAAAATGGAATGATTCCGAATAGTATTCCAATGAGAAAAGAAATCAGAATATTTGTTAGATTCATCGTTTATATCTCCTTGTTAATTCAGTTTTGATAATTATGGGAACGCCTGAGAACCCAAAATAATTTCTTATTGTATTACGCAAATATTGAATATAGTTTTCTCTTAATTGAATGGTTGTTTGAACCCTGAATTTTGGGGGATTTATACCGGTTTGAGTTATCCTTAAAATTTGTCCATCCGGTGGAGGTTTGAGCGAATCTGGTAAATCCTTAAGGGTTTTTGTATTTGCCTTTTTGTTGAGTTCTGAATAAACATCAATTATTACCTGAAGTAATCTATCAATGCCTGTATTCTGTTTTGCTGAAATTAGAACCACTGGTGCAAAATCAGCGAAGCTAAATGACTCAATCGTAGAATTTAAAATTCTTTTGCATTCCTGTTTATTCAATAAATCAATTTTATTCGGTGCAATTACTATACCTTTTGCCTTTGATAATAATAATGATGCAATGTGACAGTCTTCGTGAACCACACCCTGGGTGACATCAAATAGTACTATTCCAATGTCAATATCATCAATGATATGCATCACCCGCATCATTGAATAGAATTCTATCGGCTCTTTTATGCGGGAGCGTTTTTTTAACCCGTATGTATCTATGATTTCAATCTTTTTGTCCTTAAATATAAACTGGGCATTGACGAGATCCCTTGTTGTTCCTGGCTTTTCGTCAACCACTGCCCGTTCTTCCTTGATGATTGTATTAAGGAGTGTAGATTTACCTGCATTTGGCCTTCCTAAAATTGCAATTTTTATTAAACGCGTATCTTTTTTTACTTTTATAACAGGCAACAGTTTTATCGTCTCATCAAGCAACTCACCAAAGCCGATTCCGCCTTCAGCCGAAACTGCAAATACTCTATTAAATCCTAATTTGTAAAATTCATTTATTACAGGCAAGAGTGATTTATTATCAATTTTATTTATGAGCAAATAAACGGGTTTATTTAATCTACGCAGCAATTCCGCAATTTCCTGTTCTGCAGGCATTAAACCTGCCCTTCCATCGACAACAAAGTATATCAAATCCGCCTGTTGCAAGGCAAGTTCAATTTGATACATAATCTTTTTGGCAAGAATATTTTCTTCTTCAGGAAAGAATCCGCCTGTGTCAATCAAATTAAATATCCTTCCCCGCCAGAACACTTCTCCATAAATTCTGTCCCTTGTGACACCTGGGGTCTCGTGGACTATGCTCAACCTTCTGCCGACAAGACGATTGAAGATAGAAGATTTGCCGACATTCTTTCTGCCGACGATTGCTACTGTAGCCATAAGAGCAATTCCTTTATTGAATATGGTGAAACAATATAATTTATTCCATTAAGGTCAAAATCATCTAAAAATTTTCCATTATCATTCACACAATTTGGTGGAAGGATAATACGGTCATATTTTTTCCCGGTTGATCTCAGTGCGTTATATATATCATTACCGGTAAGCAACCCAGAGACCGTGACCATATCACCAAAAAATCTATTTTTTACCGGAAGGACATCAATGATAAGTTTTTTACTTGCTAATTTTTCCTTTAGATAATTAATATAAGGGTAGGCAAGTTCACCAGTAACGAAGAGAAATTTTCCCGAAATTTTATTCGGACATTGGATTGAATCAACTTCATCAAGCAAGTGCCTTATCATGCCTATCCCATTTTCATATTGATAAAATTCGTCGTAGTAATCCCTTTCAGGAATGGGGATTCCTGCCTTAATAAAAAATTCATCCGCGATATAAACAAATCCCCGGTTTACTTTCTTTCTAAAATTTAAGTGCATTAGATTTGTATCTTTAACGATTTTCAATGCAAGTTTCTTATTTACACCCGAACATTTTTTCAAAAATTTTGTTTTGCCCACGGGCACGATACCAACTGAAGATACACC
>JBDRWA010000066.1:0-12366 GCA_039802145.1 Caldifarciminota bacterium
AAAAGGATGGTTTGCCTCCAGTCTATGCAGAACCCAAAATTCCTGAAGCAAAGAGAAGCGCTGAAGTCATAAATAAATTCATTAAAAAATGCCAGGAGATATTAAAAAACGAGCCAAAGGCTAATTATGTTTTATTAAGGGGATTTGCAAGGCTGCCTGCATTAACACCGATGAATGATAAATACGGTATCAATAGTGCCGCGATTGCCAATTATCCGATGTATCGTGGATTGGCAAAGATTGTTGGTATGGAAATATTACCGACTGGCGATACGGTTGTTGAGGAGATTGAAACATTGAAGTCAAATTATGCAAATTTTGACTTTTTCTATTTACATTATAAGCCAACTGATAAGGCAGGCGAAGATGGCAATCAGGATGCGAAGATAAAGGCGATAGAAGAATTTGATAAATTCCTACCCGAAATAGTAGATTTAAAACCTGATGTGTTATGTATAACCGCTGACCATTCTACACCGACAAAATTACATTCCCATTCCTGGCATCCCAATCCATTACTTTTATATTCTCCATACATTTTTCCTGATAATATGAGATTCACAGAAAGAAATTGTGTAAAGGGCAGTCTTGGTGTTATTCGGGCGATGGAACTTATGCCATTGCTCCTTGCCCATTCTTTGAAATTAAAAAAATATGGAGCATAAAATGAACAAAAAAGCATTAATTTCAGTAGCCGATAAACAGGGTATAGTTGAACTTGGAAAAAATTTAAAAGAACTTGGTTATGAAATAATTGCCACGGGCGGCACCCAGAAATTATTGAGTGAAAATGGGATACCGGCTATAAAAATTTCTGATTATACCGGTGGCACTGAGAGTGAACGCGTTAAAACATTGAGCCAGCGCATTGCAAAGGAGATCCTTGAAACTGGTGAAATCAGCATTGTGGTATGTAATCTATATCCTTTTTTCAACCAGGAGAACAAAACTCTGGATGAAATGATTGAATTTATTGACATTGGCGGTGTAACCCTGATTCGTGCTGGTGCCAAAAATTATAAAAATGTAGGTGTGGTATTTTGCCCTTCGCAATACGAAGACTTGATAAAAACATTGAAGGAAAACCAATTTAATGAAGAATACAGATTGAATCTCGCACGAAAGGCGCTTGATTACATTGCCTGGTATGACGCAATAATTGCTGAATACTTCAATCAAGACTTCAGCAAGAGAAAATATTTTTCAGCAGGTGCTGAATTATTTATTCCGATGCGGTATGGAGAAAATCCACACCAGAATGCTGGATTTTATCTAAATCCATTACTAAAAAAACATTTTGAAATCCTTGGCGGCAAGGAACTTTCGTATAATAATATACTTGATGCAGAAATAGCTTTTAGTGCCGCAATGGATTTTTCTGAGACTGCCTGTGTAATAATAAAACATCAAACGCCCTGTGGTGTCGCAGTCGGTGATACAGTAAGTGAAGCCTATGAAAGGGCATATATGGCTGATTCGGTTTCGGCTTTCGGTGGGATTGTTGGCTTGAACAGGACTATTGATGCTACAACCGCTGAGGCAATGGCAAAGATCTTTTATGAGGTTATAATTGCCCCTGATTACGAACCAAAGGCACTTGAGATTCTCAGGGCGAAAAAGAATCTCCGGCTCGTGAAGGTTTCTCCAAATCTTTTACCAAAGGTCACATTCAAATCGGTTTTTGGTGGCATACTTGTGCAGGATGCGGATATTAAAGATTTTACCGAGTGGAAGGTCGTTACTAAAAGGGCACCGAGCAAATACGAAGAAGAGGCACTGAAATTTGCCTGGAAGGTTGTGAAGTGGGTTAGATCAAATGCTATTGTTCTTGCGAACAAAGGTAGAACAGTGGGTATTGGTGGTGGCCAGACTTCTCGTGTCAGTGCAGTTGAGATCGCAGTAAAGAATGCAGGTCCACAGGCAGAAGGCGCAGTCCTTGCCTCAGATGCATTCTTTCCTTTCCGGGATGGTATTGATGCAGCAGCAAAAGGAAAAGTAACAGCAGTTATTCAACCCGGTGGTTCAAAGAGGGATGAAGAGGTAATCCAGGCATGTAATGAATATGATATTGCAATGGTCTTCACTGGCTATCGCCATTTCCGGCATTAGAAAATAACATTTGTATCGGTAGAGGTTACTCTACAAATCAAAAAGCCCCCTTCAAAGAAGGGGGCTTTGATTTTTCCCAGGATTTACTTTAACTGCTCGGGTTTTATGTAGTCACCAAACTTTTTCTGGTATTCAAGCAATCTCTTTCTCTGCTCTTCAAGGACATCAAATAGAATCTTTGGTGGGTCAATGACCTTTGTCTTATAGATATTCACAATCCGGTCGATCTTTGCCAGATGCTCAGGAATGCGAACAGTGAATTGCTTCGTGTAATCTTCAAGTGTATAATTTTTATTCAAAACCTGTTTGAATAGTTTTTTCAAATCATCATATTCCGGAATCAAACCCGTTGGTGTCTTTATCGCCTTCACATCATTATGCACCCTTAATTCCATCCATTTATACCACACCCTTTTATCCGTCTTCTCGTTAAGGAATTTACCATCCTTATCCTTTAAGAAGTAATTCACTCCAAATATTTTAGGTGCTTTTTTCAAACCTTCTCCGAACTTAAGATTTGCCTCAATATATTTACTGATCGGAATCGAAAGAAAATCAAGATTGGACATCAGATTGAATTCCCGGACCCCTTCTTTTCCTAATGTTGCTGCAGTCGTTTCTGATTCAAGTGAGGCACCTTTTGTGATGATACCATGTGTCCAATCAAATGCTTCTTCCACAGGAACCCAGGTATCAGAATCCCTTCCGCCATAGACAATTGCACCGACCTCTACACCTTCTGGATTGTGTAATGCTTCTTTATCAAGATTCTGGAATAATTGTAAGTCAATTGTAAATCGGGCATTAGGATGGGAAACCGGAATCTCTTTACCATTGGCGTCTTTTTTGCCTTTAAACCACTCACCCGAATGATTTTCACCTTTCTCAGGGATTTCGCCGTCTTTTCCAATCCAGTGCACCTTGCCTTCGGGTGTAACTAGAACATTGGAAAAGATTATTTCGCCTGGGGTATGGAGTGCCTCCCATTGATACTTATCATCCTTTGAATTAACACCCTGGATTATTCCAAACATTCCTTTTTCTACATTTACTGCCCTGACAATGCCATCTTTTTTTCTAAGATAGGCAATGTCGTCACCGACAATATTCTCACCTTCAAGCATTGCGGTTGAAGTCTTCCCACAAAGGGATGGAAAGGCACCTAAAAAGTAAGTCTTCCTGTTTTTCGGACCATTAACACGCATCACAAGCATATGCTCGGTCAACCACCCTTCTTTTGAACCACGATGTATTGCCAGACGCATTGCAAGTTTTTTCAATCCAATAGTATTCCCGCCATACTGTGTATTTGTGCTATAAACAATGTCTTCTTCAAGGTCAATAAATATCCTTCTTTTATCAAGATTTTTGCAGGTCTTTCTTTCATCAAGTTCACCCTGCGAATGGACGAATTTGAAAAATCTTGCCTTTTGACCCTGTTTTACAAATTCCTGATAACCAGGACGGTAGAGTATCGTTTCGCTGTGTGCCACATAACTGGAATCGGTTAACTGGACCGCCGGGATTGAAAATTCAGAATTTGTCGGTCCAAGGCAGAAAAAACAAACATAGGCTTCTTTGCCTTTCATTATATCTTTCAATATTTCATGAATATCTATTAGGGCAGTATCACGGTCTTTGGTTTCAATCGCCTCATCAAGTTTCTTGCCCTTTGGTAGCAATATCCCGGTATTCTTTTTATCTCTACCCTGGTCACCATAATTGTCAAAATGTATCGTATGTCCCGGGGTTGCGAGTTTTCTCTCCTCACCATTCTTTATTGCGGTCTGTCTTATATATTCAAAATCTTCAGGTGTATCGGTACATACGAATACCTTTTCTGGATTGCATAACTGTAAATATTTCGCAAGAAAGGCATATAACGCAGGATTATTTATCTTTTTTAACCGCTCAAAACCTTGTTTTCCGAGTTTTTCTTCCAAAAATTTCAGGTCATTTGCCATTTTTTAAACCTCCTCTCTTAAAAAATAAATTTTTGACCCATTTTTAGAGCAATGTTTTCTATTGAAATCCACTTTATAAGTATATCCAAATTTTTCATTAATTCAAGGGGCTTTGGATTTATTCATTGATGGAGAGATTCATATATTGTACGGGCGATATTTTTGCCTATGCCCGGGACCTTGGCGATATCAGCCTCACCTGCCTTTTTTATTGCCTCAACACTTCCAAAATGTTTAAGCAGAGTGATTTTTCTTTTTTTGCCAATGCCCGGAATTTTATCAAGCAAAGAAATTGCAATTTGTTTCGCCCTCACTTTTCTATGATAAGTAATGGCAAATCTGTGTGCCTCATCTCGAATTCTCTTCAGTAATACCACACTTCTTGAAAGACTTGGTAATGATACAACCCTACCATCAGGATAATACAACTGGTCGCTGCGCTTGGCAATTGCAAATACCGGTATCGGCAGGTCAATCTTTTTTATGATTTTTAGTGCAGCATTCTGTTGCGCCTTTCCTCCATCAATCAAAAATAAATCTGGCATTTGATTGGAGGATTTTATATCATCAAGTCTTCTTGAAACTATTTCCTGAATCATTGCAAAGTCATTCTGCCCTTGAACCCTTTTTATCCGATAATGGCGGTATAGTTTTTTGTGAGGCTTTCCATCTAAAAATGCAATTGAAGCACCCACTGCAAATTTTTCTTTCAAATTTGAAATATCAAAGGCTTCAATCCATCTCGGTGGTTTATCTAACTGGAGAATATTCTGAAGTTCAATGATTGGAGTTGGCGTCTTCTTTGCAATCACAACCTCCGCGAGTTCGGTTTCAGCGTTCTTTTCTGCCCACTCAAGAAGATTTTTTAATTCTGCTTTATTAGGAATTACGAGATTGATATTGACGCCTTTTTCCTTAAACCATTTTTGTTGTATATCCCAATCACTCGGCTCTTTTGCTACAACTATTTCTTGAGGCAAAAACGAAATATGGGTATAAATAAGTCGGATAAAGGCAGAAATAATATTTTCTGTGCTCTCGTTTTTAGGAATCTTTAGATGGTATATCTCTTTTGATATTAATCTATTTTCTCTGATTCTAAAGAGGCAACCAGTGCAATGAATACCACTGCGGGCAAAACCTATAACATCGCGATTTATCCCATCGTTGGTAACGATCTGTTGGCGCTGGGTTATTCTTCTAATGGCAAATAATTCATCCCTTAAGATTTTTGCTGCCTCAAAATTTTCTTTCTTTGCATGTTCCCACATTCGTTCTTCAATTGCTCTCGCAAGTTCATCCGATTCACCCTTTAAAAATTTTATCGCCTTCTTCACAAGATTTTGGTATTCTTCTTTTGGTATCTTCCGCACACAGGGTGCACTGCACCTACCGATAAAGGCTGAAAGACAGGGACGGGCAAGAGGTTTGGAAAAATCTTTATTGCAGGAAGCGACTTTGAATATTTTACATAATGCATCCCGAGTCTGACGCAACGCACGGGCGCTTGTATAAGGACCGAAGATGAGTGAACCGTCTTTTTTCAAATTTCTTGTGAAAAATATCCTTGGATATTCTTCCTGGGCAGTGATTTTAAGATAGGGAAATTTTTTGTCGTCTTTCAGACGAATATTATATTTTGGTTTGTGAAGTTTTATCAAAGATTCTTCAAGGGTGAGGGCTTCGGTATCAGAGTTTGTGATTATTATATCAATATCAGCAGCGTTTGTTATAATTCTATTTATCCGTGGGTCAGGATTTTTTAGATATGAAGAAAGGCGATTTTTCAAATCACCCGCCTTACCAATGTATAAGGGTTTATTTTTTTGATTTTTGAATATATAAACACCCGGTGCTGCTGGTGCCTGGTCAATTTTTTGTTTTATAACACTTTCCATATCAAATCAGTAAGACAACTTTTTGTAGCCGCACCCTTTAGGGTGCGCCTTGATTTTTATAAACGATATAATGCCTATCCACTAACTACCATCATATCATCAAATAAGATTGCAGGGAGTGCCTTTCCTGCCATATATGTGGGATGGAGTTTGTTCTCAACCTCAACAACATTTTTCATCACATCATAGATATTACCCGCAATCATAGTATTTTTAGCCCGACCGATTATTTCGCCATTTTCTACATATAAACAAGGGTCAATGCCGATTGAAAAATCACCATTAGGAATATTTCCGCTATGCGCACCAAGGGCACCCGCAACAATTACGCCTCTATCTACTAAACCAATCATTTCCTCTAAACTCTTTGTCCCAGGTTCAATAACAAGATGTTCAAGCCCTGGCATAGGTTTCAGCGCTGCGTATTCGCCACCCCACATTGCCCCTTTATATCCATTACCCGTGGGGCTGACACCCATTTTGTCGGCATAGAAAAGGTCGTAATAGAAATTTCTCAATACACCCTTTTCAACAATCATTAACTTTTTTGTGGGTGTTCCTTCGTCATCAAATGTCCGGGCAAAGGGATATTCTTCGTTATGCGGGTCATCATATATCGTGAGTTTTTCACTGAAGATCTTTTCGTTAATCTTATTTATCAATGGTGACTTTTTATAATATACATTACTGCCTGCTGTCCCACTCTGGAGACGCCATAATAGTGCATAAAGGGCAGTGGGTAAAAATAGAACCTTCATTTTGCCACTATTTATTTTCTTTTCCGCCAATGCCTTTTGATACATTTCAATCATATTATTCAACTCAGTTTCGGGTGTTGGGGTAAATTTTTTCCCTTTTAGCAAATAATAAAGACCATTTGCAGTATTCGGAAATACTACACCGCATATAAGCGTATATGTAGAAAAATTATCCGAAATCTCGGTGCCATTCGTATTCATTATCTGTATCTTTTCAGTTCCATAAACAACTCGGGCATCTATTTTCGCATCTATTTTCTCTTTCAACTTGTCAATCACTCTTTTACATTCCTCAACGACCTGTTCATTCGTAACTTTTTCAATTTTGGGGTCATAATTATTTAATTTGTGATCATCTTTATTTTCAGGGAATTTTAAATTTGTTTTTGTGTTTGCCTTCAATGAACTAATTGCTCCTTCCAAAAGCAACTCAGGATTGTTTAAATTCTTTGTATATGCAAAACCAAGGATATTGTTTTTAATTATTCTTAATGAATAACCAGATTGAATCGTTCCTTCCAGTTCTGTTAATTTTCCATTCTGAAAAGCGATTTCATTAGAAAAAGATTCATAATAATGAATTTCCGCCTGATCAACTCTTGTTTTTAGAACGGATAGAAATTTTTTCATTATACACCTCCGATCACCGCATTTTTTATAATGATATGGGGCGCCCCGTAACAGGAACGGATATTCATCTGCCCTTTACCACATCCGCCGATCTCTCCAAGCTTTAAATCATTGCCAATAGCCTGAATGTTGTTCAATGTTGCATAGAGATTACCTGAAATATTTATATCTCTTATCATATCTGTAATTTTGCCGTTCTTTACAATAAATCCATACTGGGCAGCAAATGTGAAATTTTCGCCACTTGTCTGTCCACCCATTGCATCACAGAGATAGAGACCATCATTGAGTATTCCAAGAAGTTCTTCAAATGACTTTTCGCCAGGCTGTATAAATATTGTTCCCATACGAATTATTGGTGGATATCGATAATCTTCGGCAACACAATGACCATTGGGTGGCTCATTAAATGCACTCGCGGTCCGTCTTGAATGGAGCCTACCGACAAGGACGCCATTTTTCAACAATTGAACCGGTTGTGCTGGAACGCCTTCGTCATCATATTTATAAAATCCTAACTGGTTAGGAATTGTCGGGTCATCAATGATATTAAGAATTTCAGTGCCAAGTTTCGCACCAAGTTTCATCTTCTCCCGCATTGAAGGATTATTTTCAATCAAATCTGCTTCTGAGAAGTGTCCAAATGCTTCATGGGTAAATACTCCACCAAGATTTTGATTTAGTATTACATTATAAATACCTGCCTTTACCGGTGCAGCATTCAACAAATTACTGGCGATTTCCGCTTTCTTTATAAATTGCTCTTCACGGTTTCGCAGGATAGCAAATCCATTGCTGCCGCCGATGCCTACACGAACGGACTGTATAATTTTCCCATTGCTGCTTATGATTGACCCAGCGATACGGGTTGTGACAAGTTTTTCTACTATCTCGGTTCCTTCGGTGTTCACAAAACATTTTTCTCTTATTGTTTCACTATAACCGATATCAGTATGTATTATTCCTGATATTTTGTAAGGTAACTCATTATAATGGCGGGTTAGTTCTATCTTCTCTTCAATAGAAATCTTTTCAGGGTCTTCTTTGAGTTCGGGCGTGAATTTGTCTTTTATAATTGGGACTGAACTAAACTCAACTGGTATACAATTATTTTGTGACATAATTTTTGCATTGGATAGAGTAGTTTTTGCGGCCTTTTCAAAATCATCTTCTTTAGTAAATGTTATTGTTGCAAGCGATTTATTTTTAATGACCCGGAGCACGAAACCATCTGCAGGGCAGGTACTCACTTCAGTGATTTCCTTACCCGAAAATATTATTTTTGTTTCGGTCTTAATTTCATATCTTAAATCTGCATAATCAGCATTTATTTTTGAAAGCAAAGATTTTAATTTTTCTATCATTTTTCATCCTTTCACGACACCCAGTGGTCTCATACGGGCGACTTTTTTTGATATTCCAGCACCGACGACCGCTTCAACCACCGTATCAATGTCCTTATATGCCTCAGGGACTTCTTCTCTTAAGACTTCATTAGATGCACATAAAACATATATTCCTTTTGCCTCAAGTTCTTTGTCAATCCTTCTTCCTTTTGTTACATCAAGTGCCTTGGTCCTTGACAAAAGTCTTCCTGCACCATGACAGGTTGAACCAAAGGTTTCTTTCATTGCCTGTTCAGTTCCTAATAATAGGTATGAATGTGAACCCATATCCCCGGGAATCAAAACAGGCTGTCCAATCTTTTTATAAATTTCTGGAATATCTTTATGCCCGGTGCTGAAAGCCCTTGTCGCACCCTTACGATGGACACAGACTTTTTTGGTTTCACCGTTTATTTTGTGTTCTTCAAACTTGGCGATATTATGGGCAACATCGTAAATCAACTCCATTCCCAGGTCTTCTGCCTTCTTACCGAGGACATTTTCAAATGCTTCTCTTACCCAGTGCATTATACACTGACGATTTGCCCAGGCGTAATTTGCCGCGCATGCCATCTGTTCAAAATAAGACTTACCTTCGGGCGATTCAATCGGTGCGCAGGCAAGCTGACGGTCTGGAATATTTATCCCGTATTTTCTCACTGCATTGCCAAGGATTTTTACATTGTCATCACAGATCTGATAACCAAGACCCCTTGAACCAGTATGGATCATCACTGTTATCTGCCCGGTTTCATCAATACCCATTATTTTTGCTGATTCAGAGTCATAGATATCTTCAACAATCTGTATTTCAAGAAAATGGTTGCCAGCACCGAGTGTCCCGAGTTGTGGTCTTCCCCTTTCAATTGCCCTTCTTGAGACTTTATCTGGATTAGCACCCTTCAGCATTCCATTCTCTTCCATCTTCTCAATATCCCTTTTCCAGCCATATCCTTTTTTCAATGCCCATTGTGCACCATAAAGCATAACTTCCTTTACTTCCCGGTCATCAATTCTGATTTTACCGGTTGAACCAACTCCAGAAGGGACATTTTCAAAAATAGCACGTACAAGTTCTTTGAGTTTATTTTTTATTTCCGTATATTTCAAATTTGTTCTTAAAAGTCTTACCCCGCAATTAATATCATAGCCGACACCACCTGGCGATATGATTCCTTCTTTTACATCAAACGCAGCAACACCACCGATTGCGAACCCATATCCCCAGTGGATGTCAGGCATTGCAAGTGAACAACCAACTATGCCCGGCAGGGTTGCGACATTCGCTACCTGCTCCGGTGCCTCATCATCTTTTATCTTATTTAGCATCTTTGATGAAGCATAGATAATGCCATCCGTCTTCATACCGGATTTATAAGTTCTGGGAATTTTATAACGATATTCATCAATTTTTATCAATTCTCCTTGCCACGCCATGGTGACCTCCTTATCTAAAAGGAAATTTATTTAATCACATTATATTTTACTTTAATTAAGACGCTTGTCAACATTGCGATTAGAATTGCGATAAACTTATTGATTTTTTCTCATATTTATAAATCAGTCCTTAATTGGTATTTTCATACACCAGAACGAAATAGCAAAGTAAAACGACTTAAGTGATATTAAAACTGAAAGCGCCATTATTACTTTATTTACTCTCGCCCTGATTATAGCACAACTATTGAAAATACACACATCACTCCACCCCCCGAAATAGGCTTCCCAATAAATATTTTTATACTCGATACTAATCATCCACTCACGATTGCGGATAAAGGTTAAACGACTTTTCATTTTCTAAAATCTCCTGATACTTTCCACATAATACCATTCAAAAAACATATTATAGTACAAACAGAAAAAATTTTTTAATCATCATCACCATAAACGCAAATTTCTGATGTGTTAAGCATTTTCCGATATAATTTATTATTATAAACCTTGCATAAATATATTTAGGAAAAAATGCATTTTTTCTAATGCTAAATGCAGGGGTAGAATCAGAACAAAACTTTACATTATTCTATCAAAGAAATTCATCATTCTGAAACTTCAATAATTGCCAGACGAAAGTATACAAATATCCGAAAGTTTCTTTAGTTTTGTACACTCATCAGGAGTTTCTTCAATCCGAGCAAATTTAAAAGGCGGCATCTGAGTAATAGGCATCCAATAAATTTTATCCGTATGCTGGTTAAGGATTTTTATAATTCGACATAATATTTTAACTCTGTCCTGATTTTCCAAATTATTCATTATCTCTATCTCACCATGGGTTTTACCCCCAACCTTAAAAATAACTTTCTGGTCATCAATCTGATTTTTACCCCGTGCCTTTGAATTCTCAACTTCATAATTATTTGTCAAAATATCTACAACAGCTCTGCTCCAAAAAATATGGAATTTATTACCTTCTTTTATAACTAAAAAATCCACCTCACCGCTATTGAACATACTTTTGTCAATAAAAGCCGCAAGCAATCGCTTTTCACTCAATCTCCGGCGTAATTTACGCATCGGTTTCTGGAGTTTTATTTTATATAATGTCTTATTCTTTAAATAAACACTCCGCAAGTCTGGAAAACTATTTATACATTTCAAAAATAATTCACCCAACCCATCCATTCCTCTAAATATGTAATCCTTCTCAAATCTTGACCTACCATATAAAAAAATCTGCCATTTCTTCTCCCCACTTTTAACCGAATACGAATGTCCTTCTAAGTCAATAACATCCAGCAAGCGTTAACACACCTTGTGACGCATCCATCTTTACACAAACATAAATGCAAGATGCAAAGATTTGAACCCCACTCTTCATTCTCACATTCTGGTAATTGTGAGAATGTGAGAAGGGAGACTATGCAGGTTAGAAATAATCATCCTGAAATTGCCAATAGTGAAAGTGTATAGTTTTTACTATGTGTAGAAAATGTTTGCTAAATACACAAATCGCTCTTTTGCTTTAATCCGTTACTCTCCAATTTTCAAAAACAAGCAACCTTCACCATTTTCTTTGGTCTTCCGGTCATAGATGGTTAAATCAATACGCAGATATTTGGCTTTAGTAATTTCCTTGGGCAGGGAACATTGAATTAAATATGAAATTATGGTTCTGTTGTTTCCAATTGATTCCTTAACACGATTAAGTACTAATAGGTCTGCCTTGTGTTCATTTATTCTGACATCAATATCTTCCTTTGATAGGTTTGGTGCGATGTCTATTGAACGCATTTGTTTAACTACATCAATACCGCCCTGTTCTTTGACCCTTTTAAGGCTCATCGGCCTGAAGTACACCATCACTGACCTAATCGGCGTCTGTGGTATAAATGCATTCATTGCATATACCTCTAAACCATCTATTTTGGGATTAATTTCTAAATTTTTGTATGCTGGCACATTCCACGCCCAGTATTCAAGATTTTTTGTCCCGTAATCCTTGCACGCCATAATGGCTAAATAATTTCCCGGTCTAACCATAATCTCATACCGACCGTTCTTGTCTGATTTTGTTTCATAAATTGTTTTGAATTTTCCCCCCTTAATCTCCACCTCGGCATTGGCAATGGATTGATTACTAAAATCAGCCACCCTACCCGATATTTTAATCAACTTT
>JBDRWA010000067.1:0-12324 GCA_039802145.1 Caldifarciminota bacterium
GAAAAAGGGCAAAGATTGTTGGGACGATCTGTATGGATTTGATGATGATTGATGTTACTGACATCCCTGAGGCAAAGTTGGGTGACGAAGTTACCTTGATCGGCGAGGATGGGAACGAAAGGATAAAGGTTGAGGAATTGGCAGAAAAATGTAATACAATAGTTTATGAGATCACTTCGGGGATTGGTCCCAGGGTTGCCAGGATATTTAAGGATAAGAATAAAATCGTGAGTATAAGAAATTTATTAGGCAGATGGAAGAATTACACAAATATAACCCCAAATTATAAAAAAGGAGGTTAGTATGAAACGCTTGATTTTGCTCCTTGCTTTTGTCTCCATCTTTGCTCAGGAGACAACGCATACGGTAAAACCCGGTGATACACTATGGGATATTGCCGGATTTTACTACCAGAATCCATTTTTATGGCCCTATATATGGCGGGCAAATCTTACACAGATTGAAGACCCGCACTGGATATATCCTGACCAGGTCTTTGTTATTCCACCTTCACCTGAAGAATCACTGGGAGTTGTTCCACCACCAGGAGCACCGGCAGCCGAAGTCCCTCCAGCCGAGGTTCCTCCAGAAGTCATTCCTGAAGAATATACCTATGTTCCGCCTTCAGCGAAGAAAACTGCTGAAGTTATTTCAATGGTGAAACCCGAGGAAAGGATATTCAGTGAGGATATAATTCACCGCGCTGGTTTTCTTTTGACCGAAGCCCTTCCTTACTGGGGTAAAATAACAGGTACTGAACCTGCGGGTGAGAAAAACATCACTGCATACAAGACGATATATATAGATCGCGCAAGTGATGTAAAATCAGGAGATATTCTTACCATCTATAGGCCTGGTAAGAGTATCAACCATCCCAAGACCGGTGCATTCTTGGGCAAAGAGTTTATTGTTCTTGGAAGGGCTGAGGTAGAAGAGGTTGGTCCAGAAGGTTCGCGGTGCAAGGTGATTGATTCGTACGATATCATAAGAAACGGAGATCTTGTTACGCCTTATCAGCCACAATTGGCACCTGAGAATGTTACACTTGTGCCTGCGACAAAAGAGATTGAAGGCTATGTTGTGGAAGTTAAAACCGAACAACGTTACACTTCGCCTCCCCATATATTTGTTTATCTCGACCAAGGCGAAAATTCTGGTATTGCGGTGGGTGATATATTTGATGTGTATCAGGAAAGGAATGTTGGTGGAAAGAAGATGCCTGATTATGTAATTGCAAGGGTTCAGGTGATAAGTATATTTGAAAGGGCTTGCGTTGGTTTACTAAGATGGGAAGAGAAGGTACCAATGATAAAAAGAGGCGAAAAGTGCCGGTTAGTTATGGAGGCACGATAATGAAGGAAAAAGAAGCATTAAGTCAAGTCTACCTCTTTAGAGAACTAACCCCGAGCGAAATGGATATTCTTATTTCCATCTCAAAGGAAAAACGAGTAAAGAAGAATGAGGTGATATTTAAAGAAGGCGATATCGGCGATGCCTTTTACCTAATCGTTTCAGGCAGTGTAAGAATTTCTACGATTGTTCCGGGTGTGGGTGAGGAGGCGCTTACAATCCTGCGCGAAGGAGAATATTTTGGTGAAATGGCTCTTATTGATGATGCCCCTCGTTCTGCCTCAGCAATTGCCAATGATGATACAATTCTTTTGGTCATCGGAAAAGATGATTTTCGTAGACTTCTTGCCAAGGATACCGGCATTGCCTACAAGTTGCTTTGGGTATTCACGCGCACACTTTCGGCGCGGTTAAGAAAAACAGATGAGCAATTAAAGAGTATATTTTCGATTGCCAAGACTTTTTAATTTAAGAGGTGAATAAGGAGTAGAACCAGAAGCAGCATTTAAGGAAAAATATAAAGATGGGTAAATTAGTGGTGCTTTTAATTGCACTTTCATTGGTGGTAGAAAGGGTTACTGAAAAAATTTTATATATCCTTCCACAAGGTAAAAATAGGGTATATGCTTGGATTGTGAGTACAGTGCTTGGGCTAATCATCGCCTTTTCATTCCAGTTTGGGTTTCTTAAAGAACTGGGATTGTCCACTGGTTCAAACTTTGGTCAATATGTCGATTGTTTCATCACCGGTTTGTTGATTGCCTGTGGTAGCGAACCGATCCATTCAATCGTTGATGGGTTGGCATATAAAAGGGATGAATTAAAAAGAAAGGCGCGAAGTGTTTGAAATCTTTGCTGGTAAAGATCCACAGAAGGCATACCAACGTGCCCAGGAATATATTAAAGAGGGTAAAATTACCTCGGCAATTAAGGTTCTTGAAGATAATCTGACTGAAACCGAAGAATCATTCCCATTATATTTAGAACTCGGCCGGTTGTATTTTGAAAACCAGCAAAGGTCCGAGGCAGTGGAGGCACTAAAAACTGCCCACACAATCTTTCCAACCCGAACTGATGAGATAATTGGTTTGCTCTCGGATTATTTCTTCCGATACACATCAATTGATGCAGGTGATTTTCTGCTCCAGCTGTATAGCTCACAGGAGCAATACGATGAGTTATTTAAGGTATTGAGGGCTTTTAATGACCGTGAAGTCAAGTTGCTTATAAATCGCTATGAAAAATTAAAGCAGAATATTTTAACCAAAAAAGTTATTGCAAGAAGGGATATAGAAACTTTCATAATCTATGGTACAATTTTATTCACATTCCAGGATGGTGAGTCTGCGCTTGAGAATATTGATTTCCTTTTGAAAGCAGAAGGCTTTCAGAAACAAATTCTTAGTTGGGCAAGAGCAATTGCACGGGAAAGATTCAATGATCCTTATGCTGCACTCTTGCTTCTTAAAGCTGAAGTAAATGCCGGAAACGCCGCGGAGGCATTGAATCAGGCACAAAGAATCTACGAAAAATTTCCGGATTTCATAGAACCATTACTTGAAACACTTATTTCAATACATCCGCCATCTGATTTAGAGGCGAGCTTCAATCAGTTTGTGACTGAATTATATGTGAAGAAAGGGGACCTTGATTCTTCCTTAGCCCGTCTTGAAGAGTTGTTGAAAAAGGATGCAACAAAGATTGAAGATGTAATAAAGACACTTCGGGAACTCCAACGTGTAAATCCAAAAAATTTGAAAGTATTGTTTAGCCTTGCCGACAATCTTCTCAGAGCTGGTAGGATATCATTGGCAATATCAGAATTTGATAAAATTCTTGAAATAGATTCTAATCAATATCCCGCAGTGATGGAGCGATATGAGAAGGCTTTTGAGAAAGAACCCAATAATCCACTTGTAATACAGGGGTTGGTAAATTTTTATATAAAACAGGGAGATATTGATAATGCATTACGGGTAATTGACCGTGCATATAAGATGGACCGTGGGTTGATTGATGAATATATACAGAATCTCAATTTAATATTAGAACAAGCTCCGGAGAATGATTATGGCTTATATCTATTAGGATTATGCTATGCGCATAAAGGCGAAGATGAAAATGCTACAATAATATTGGAAGCCTTACTTGAAAATAAAAAATATGACCTTGTAAACCAGGCATTAGATGACATACTCAAAACACACCATGATGTTCCTGTTTATCTCAATCTGAAGGCAAGGACTCTTATTGACCTTGATAAACCGGATGTAGCATTTTCATTATTGAAACCCCATATTGGTGATGAGAATATTATCTTATTTGTGCCTGTTCTGGACACAATTCTTAACCGCAAGCCGGAATATGCTAAAGAAATCAACCAGATATACAAAAAATATTATGATAAAGACCCGCGTATTTTTGATATTGCAATAGCCCGTGCTCATGCCTATACTGGAGAATATGAACAGGCGATTAAAAAGTTTGAAGAAATTCTTGCAATGGTGGAAACTAAGGATACCGCCAAGCGCGCATTACTTGAAGTTATAAAGGAAAGACCAAAGGCAGTGCCACTCCTTTTAACAGCTGCCAGGACATTTATGAAAGATGGTGAGATTGAAATTGCCACTCAGTTCTTTAAGACTGCCCAGATGGTTGATCCAAAGGCATTCTTTGAAATCATAGATGAATTTTATGATACACTAAAGGCGTATCCAAAGGATCGCGAGATATGGATATTACTGATTGACACTTTCTTCAATCGAAGACTGTTTGATCGTGTAATTGAAGAAGCAAAAAAAGGTATTGAAGTATTTGGTCCGCAGGCACAATATTTCAATCTCAGATTAGGGCAGGCATTGGTCGAAAGTGGTAATCTAAGTGATGGAGTAAGACCATTGATGCTTGCCCTTGATGGTGATACTGATTATTCAGGTGAAGTCATCAATTATCTGGATAAGATCCTCTCGGTGGATAAGAGCAATGTTCCTGCACACTTTGCCCGTGGCAGGGCACTCGCAAGGGCAAGGCGGATTGATGAGGCTGTTGAAGAATACTTACTCACTGCCCGAATTGTTCCGGCAAGGGCTGAATATGTGCTTGATGAATTAAGGACACTTTCTGCCAAATCAGTCGCAAATCCTAAAGTTATATTTGCAATGGGGTCAATTGAAATAACCCTAAAAAGATATACCGAGGGAATCAAGCATCTTATTCAAGCCTGCGAACTGGATAACAATCTTGTCCCCAGAATTTTACCCCTTTTGGAAAAATTAAACACCCAGATGCCTTCGGCTTTAGTGTCATTCAACCTCGCAAAGGTATACCACATTGCAAATCTGAAATCTTCGGCAGTAAGATTTTTTGTGGATGCCCAGGAAAAAGATCCTTCGTTTAGAGAGCCGGCAATTTCCGAGATGAAAAAGATTTGCAGTGAAGAACCGCGGGATGTTGAGGCGAGAAAGGGCTTGGCAAAGATTTATTTAAATTATAATAATCTTGAGGATGCCCTTAATATAACCGATGAGATTTTCCAAATTGATAAAAATGAGATACCTTGGATAAAAAGATTTTTAAACGAAATACTATCTAAGAATCCAAAACATATTCCATCATATCATTTTCTGGGCAGATTATTTATTTATGAAGAAAATTATGCCAATGCAATTGAGGTTTATAAAAGGCTCATTGATATTATGCCCTTGGAAATCCCTAATATTATTGAGATACTCATAAATTATGTTGAAAAATCTCCAGAATTAATGTATTATACTGGGATTTTATACAAGGAAATTGGGGAGCTTAATCGTTCGATTGCACTCTTCAAGAAAATTTTTGATAAAAAACCAGGCTTTGCGGATGATTTAATTGTGCAGCTAAAAGAAATTACGATAAAGAATGACAAATTAGCACCTGCCTATCTCCTTTTGAGTGAAATTTATGCCTTTAAGAAGGATTATGACCATGCAATTGAGGCTTTGAAAAAGGTAGAAGCACTGATACCTCAGAAAAAGGAAGAAATTTTGTTGAGGCAGGGTCAAATATATTTTGAGAAGGGGGAAGTTAATCAGGCACTTGCATTATATACGCGACTTTTGGATGAAACGAAAGACCGTGGATTAATATATAAAACGATAAGAAAGGTCAGGGATGAATATTTTAACAAAAAACTTAAAGAAATCACTGGAGAGTCTGACGATGTGCGATTGCTGAGGGCGAATGTATATTTGTTAATGGAAAGAATATCTGATGCTGAAAAAGAACTGCAATCAATAAGCCCAGATGCGATTGGAAAACGTGATTATATAATATTGAAATCACGGCTTTTATTAAAGAAAAATCAACCCATCTATGCGCTTGAAACATTAAGAAGTCTGCCTGTTGATAGAGATACTGGATTGCTTTTTGCAGAAATCTATGAAACCCTCGGTTCTTATTCAGCAGCAGCCAGTGTTCTGAAATCGCTCGGTGATGATACACTTTATCCAAGGATTGAGAAGTATGAAAAGATTGCTCAAGAAAGACGTTTGGGTAGAGGAAGATATTTTATTGAAGGGAGGATTTAATGAAATGTCCATTTCTTGTTAAACGAAAAGAGATATTTGACCGTGAGGGTAAGAAGATAAGTGAAGAAATAGAAATTAAGGATTGTATTAAAAATGAATGTATGGTATATGACGGTGCAGCAAAGTTATGTTCTTTGCTTTCCTCTAACATAAAAAATGGTATTATAATTGAGGACTTCAAAAACGGCGTGAAAGAAATAAAAGAAGAGATGTTCCAGCGTAGTGAGGCACTGGGTGTGATTCTCTCAACGACTATTCAGACACTCCAGGATGCCCTGCTCAATCGCTTTGATATAATGAAAAAACAGAATGAAGTAATCGCACTCGGTTTTGATCGTTTAACAGAAATTCAAAACTCAATTATTGAAACTTTAAAATCTATTTCTGAAAAACACCTTGCACAGATTGAAAACTTGAACAATACCAATCATTTGCAGATTGAAGAATTAAAATCAATAAGAGAGTCAAATAATAATATTACAAATGTTCAGAACAAACTAAGCGAGGAATTGAAACAATATTTTAATGAAATAAAAGTGAGTTTTGAAGGAATGAGTGAAAATATCAGTCATAAGGCTGATACCTTGAAGAGTTCAATTGAAAAAATTTCTACCACTTATCAGGCCGGGACCGAGGCAATAAATGCGGGCATAGAAAAGAGCAATGAATTATTCCAGGCAATTTTGAAAAAATTTGAGATTGTTGAGAATATTGTGAACGGGGTAAACAATATTGCTGATCTGATTAAAAATGAAATTGCTGGAATAAAGACTGAAACTGTAAATACTTTGAATACTCTTGGTGGAAAATTTGATGAGTTGAAGTCTTCATATTTAGAAGCTGTGAATGTACTCAGTGGAAAATTTGAGGAGTTAAGGATTTCTTATTTAGAGGCGGTGCGGAATCAGCAAGAATCTTCAGGAAAGACATTTAAAGAACTCCAGGATGCGATTAGCAGTAAACTCGAGGACTTGAAATCCACACTTGTGAATTTCCTCCAAGGTCAGGAAGCTGTTCAACAGAATCTTTTGAAAGATCTTGAGGGAACAATCGGATTCAAACTTGATGAATTGAAGGTTCTATTTAATGAATTCTCAAAAATACAACAGGGTAGTGCTGAGTTTATTGGTGGGCAATTTGAAAAAATTGGAGTCTCCATTACCCAAAAACTTGATGACACAACAGATACGCTAAAATCAGAATTGATTAATTTAAAGAACGAATTTACTAATAACCTCACAAATGTTCAGAGTAGTTTTGCGGCACTCACCGCGCCGATGAATGAAATAAAGGAATCCCTGAAGGGCCAGCTTGTTTTAATCCAGGAGAGTATAAAGAATTTTGAA
This sequence comes from Caldifarciminota bacterium, assembly GCA_039802145.1. Classification (GTDB taxonomy): domain Bacteria; phylum Hydrothermota; class Tepidihabitantia; order SM23-42; family JAOAFX01; genus JAOAFX01. Next base: position 7,262 of record JBDRWA010000067.1, read on the forward strand.
GTGCCGATAAATGAAATGAAAGATTCACTTACAAAGCAATTAAATTCACTTGTTGATGGTTTGAGGAATTATGAGATGCCGCTAAATGAGCTGAAAAATACATTGAGCAGTCAGCTGGTCTCAATCCAGGAAAATTTGAAGAATTATGAGATACCAATAAACGGGTTGAAGGATTCGTTAAATAATCAATTAAGCGCAATTCAGGAAGGACTGAAGAAATACGATGATATAAATAATGTGCTTAAGAGTGGAATTTATAATATCGGTGAATTTCTCAATAATACGAGTCAAAACTACCTTGGTTACTTGAATAATATTCAAACCACAGTCAGTAATTTTGAGGGACTTTTTGAAAAAACGCAGAGCAATATTGCTAATATGAGCGAGATGATGAACAACCTTAATCGCAATTATCTTGAATCCTTAGGTAGGATTGCTGGACTTGCTGAAGGTATGCGCAAAGGAGTGGAGAATGTCGGTGCTGGTATGCAGGAATCGGTAAAGGATCTAATCGCAGAAATGAAGAAAGAAATCGGTGATTTGGAAAAGCAATATGAGAAAACATTTGGTGATATTGCTCGGTTATCTGAAAAATTTGGTGAACTCAATAATCAGATTAACCGGATGACCAATGAAATACAGCGGCAGTTCAAGGACTTGCTTGAGCAGCAACTTGATATGTCAAAATTCAGCAATGAAGTATTAAAAAATCTAAAGGAATATTTTGCAAAACAGGAAGAGCAATACAAAGCAGAACAGTTAGCAAAGAAAAAGAAAGATGCACTTGACCATTTTGACCGTGCAACCCTTTATTATTATCGGGGCAATTATGAACTTGCCCTTAATGAAATTGAGCGGGCATTGGAATTAGACAGGCTTGCTGAATATCTGAATCTAAAAGGCCTTGCACTTACGGAACTGGGTAGGGAGGATGAAGCAAAGAAATCATTTGAAGAAGCATTGAAATTGGAACCGAATCTTGCCGAGATTTATAACAATTTTGGATTGCTTTATGTAAAGACCAAAAAACTCAATGAGGCAATTGGAATGTTCCAGGAAGCAATCAAAAGGAATATAAATTATAGCCTTGCCTATGTACATATGGGTAAAGCATTGATTGAGTTAGAAAGATATGACGAGGCAATGTCCGCATTTCAGCGTGCTCTGGAAATTGATCCGACGAACCGAGAAGCAAAAGAGGCAATAGAGTTATACAAACAGGGTAAGATCAACGCTTAAAAAATTTACTGGGAGTACCGCAATGAAAAAATTGCTTATTATTGCTTTTCTTTTTTCAATAATTTATGCTGATGTTACTTATGAAATGGAGACGGTTACACAGGGTATAATGTCTATCGGCAATGCAATTATGACGATTCGTAATTTCATAAAAGGTGATTGTATGAGGACTGAGATAAAATCAGAGAATTCTCCTGAGGGAAAAATGGGAATTGTTACGATCACTCGTCTGGATAAAGGTGTGGTATGGATCCTCGATACTGAGAAGAAAGAGTTTTTGGAGATTCCTGTTAATGAAGAAAAATTTGATACAGATTTAGAACCACTTGATTTTATTCCTGAAATAAAGATTGAAAGAATGAATGAAACAAAAAAAATTCTTAAGGTAAGTTGTACAAAGTATTTGATTTCAATAAATATAAATTTAGAAAATGGAATAATGCAGATAAATCAGACGATGTGGGTAGGTAAAGATTTTCCTGGGTACAATGAGATTATGACATTTAATAAAAAAATGCAAAGCAGTATCAATGGAACAACGATACCAGGGTTAGATAATAAGATATTCAAAGAATTACAGAAAAGGATTTCGGAAATAGACGGATTTCCAATGGAGATGGAACTCACCGTAAATATAGACTCAGAGGGGACACAGATAGAGATGAAAAGTGCAAACATTATAAAGAAGTTATCAACAGTGCCAATAAGTGATCGGGTTTTTGAAATTCCTGAGGGATATACGCCCAAAACAATTTTGGGAACTGAATAGTTGGAATAAAAGTAGGGTTTTTGTGTATAATAATAATGAGAGTGACGAAGCATTGGTTCAAGCAATAAAGGACGGAGACTGTGAAGCATTTGCTCCTTTGATTGAGCGTTATAAACTTTCCATTTATCGTCTGGTTTATAGAATGGTGCACAACCGGGAAGATGCGGAGGATCTGGTACAGGAAATATTTATCAAGGCTTATAACGGAATCAAGGATTTCAAATCAGGAAATAAATTCTTCCCATGGCTTTCCCGGATTGCGGTCAACCATACGCTAAATTTTATAAAAAAGGAGAAAAAAATTGATGTTCAGCCGCTTGAATGGGCAGAAAATTATAATGACGGTAAAAATGATCCAGTGGAAATCGTGGAGCAGAAAATGCTGAAAGAAAAAATTGCACGAGCAATGGCAAGATTACCTGAAGAATACCGAGTTATATTGATTTTAAGGGTTGAAGAAGAGTTATCCTATGAAGAAATAAGCCAGTCTTTGAACATTCCAAGGGGTACGGTGATGTCAAGACTGGCAAGGGCAAGGCAGAGATTAAGAGAGATATTTGAGGATATGAACAAAGGTGTTCTATGAGAGAAGAATTAAATAAATCAGGCTGCGGCATTTCTATTGAACTACTCAGCGCTTTTATTGATAATGAACTTGATGAACAGGAATATGCGCGAATAAAAGAGCATTTGGAATCCTGTGTTTATTGCCGGAAGATAGTTGAGCAATTCAAGGAAATTGACGAGCAGATTCGTCAGCTGGAATTAGAAGAGCCATCCCGTGAATTCATCTTCAATCTCAAAAGAAATGTAATGGAAAAGATTGGTAAAAAGCCGAGGTTTGTCTTTTGGAAATTCTTTCCGATACTCATTCCGGCTGCAGTTGCAGTCTTGATACTTATCGTCATCAGGAGTGAAGGATTAGAAACCCCTGTGGGTATGAATAACAGGGTTCCTTATGTTTATTCTGATGAAGAAAAAGCCATAAAAGACCAGAAGATCGACATATCTCTGCCTGCACCCGCACCCATTGCAAAATCAAAACCCAGAACTGAAACTCATTTAGACAAAAAAACTACAGCGCCCGCACCAACAATTGCTTCCCGGCAGGCTGAAGAACTTGAAAGCCGTGCTTACGCCGCAGAACGATCTGTTCCTGAAATTGGCGAGCCGGTTGTAATAAGGGCGATTGTTGATTCAACAGGAAAGATTATAAATGTTGCCCGAGGGAAATCTTTAACCCCCGAAGAAGATACAACAATTTCCCGCATATTAAAAGGCAAACAACTCTCACCACCCAAAATCCAGGGCAGACCAACCCAGATGTTTGTAGAATTTACTCCTGAAGAAAAAGATTCAAATTAGGTTTTCTACAATTTTTTTAAAAATTCTCTTGCCGCTGATTGCTCTGCCTGTTTTTTGCTCTGACCCTCTCCTTGAGAGACTTTATTGCCATCAACATATAGTCCAACAAGAAATGTTTTATTGTGGGGTGGACCATATTCTTCAATTACCTTATATTCAACCTTTTTTTTATTCTTCATTGCCCAGTCATTAATGAGCGATTTACAATCTCTTGATATTTTGAATCTTTTTTGTAGAAGAATTTTTTTAATATATCTTTTTGTATAATCTAACCCCCGATCAAGATATATTGCACCGATCAATGCCTCAAGTGCGCAACTGATATTGGAATGTCGCTCCCTGCCTCCGGTCAATTCTTCGCCTTTATCCATAATGAGAATCTTACCAATACCCAATTCCCTTCCAATTTTATACAGAACTTCTTTCTGGATGAATCTTTTCTTTAATTCATTTAATTCTCCTTCACTTTTTTTTGGAAATTTTTTTATGAGATATTCGCGCACGATTAGTTCCAATACTGCATCGCCGAGGAATTCAAGGACTTCATTGGATTTAATGCGGTTTTCAGCAACTGCCGAAGAATGGGTTAGTGCCTTTCTTAGGAGTCTTCTATTTTTTATTCTTATTCCTAATTTTTTTTCAATTTTACTAAATTTTTGCGACGGCTTCAATCTCAACGAGCGCTCCTTTTGGTAAGCTATTTACAAAGATTGTAGTTCTTGCAGGCGGTTCATCAGTAAAATATTGGGCATATACTTCATTCATAAAAGGGAAATCTTCAGATTTTGTCAAATATACAGCCGTCTTTACTACATTATCCAACTTTGATCCGCCTGCCTCAAGAATTGCTTTGAGATTCTCCAGAACCTGTCTGGTCTGTTCTTTTACACCGCCTTCTACCATTTCCCCGGTATCGGGTTTTAAACCTATCTGTCCCGCAGTAAATATAAAACCATTGGCAATCACACCCTGAGAATATGGTCCGATTGCCCTTGGTGCATTGTCCGTCTTTATTATTTTTTTCATACTCACTCCTTTTTTATGATACCATTTTTTATTTCATAAGACTGCCCTTGAAAAATAAATTTTGTATCCATTACATGCTCAATCTTTTTATTATATACAAGCCAGGAAGAAATTCCAGACCTTTCCATCAACTCCTGTGCCAGTTCTTTCTCTAAAAAACCACCGAGTTTAATTCTATATAAATTATTGGGAGCTGAATCTATGAATACAGGTAATCCACCATTCTTTATACTATCACAGAAATTCTGCGCCCGATTTATTTCTGAGAATGCCCCGAACTGGATATAGAATAGTGAATCACCAGAAATAGTTTCTTTAATAACTGGTGGTTTAATTGCATATTCACTTTTCAAAAGAGCTTTGAATAGTCCAGTTTCGTAGTCCATTAAAAATATTGCACCATCCCTGCTCAAGCATAAGTTCTGGTCAAAATCAATTCCATACATTTTATAGATTTTTCTTTCGTTCTCTAAAAGATATTTTATTCGCATTGTAAATGGTTCGATCAAGACAATGAAATCTTTATTATAAAATACAAAATCTGCATTTTTTGAAGTACCATTCAATAAAACGGGTTGAAAATCAATCATCTTGCCATTTTTATCAATCTTACAGATAGCCTGTGAATTTGTAATTATACAGTAATCTCGGTAAAAAAAGAAAT
>JBDRWA010000068.1:0-12206 GCA_039802145.1 Caldifarciminota bacterium
AACTTTTTCTGTGCTTGACCCGCGAAAAATGAGGTTTATCTCAACCCACAGGATCGGTTTGGATTTGAATAACATCCAGTTGGGCTTCTCCGAAAGTATCCTCTGGGGCGGTGAGATAGAACCACTATATCTCAACTTTCTTCTTCCATACTATCTGAGCCAGTGGGGAATGGACAGAAATGATAATATAATGTGGCTTTTTGATGGCTCCATCAATTTCTTTAATACGATTTTGTATGGTGAATTTCTAATTGATGATTACCAGTTCAGTGAACCACCGGCCGGATACACTGAATATCCAAATAAACTTGGTTTTCAGTGTGGAATTAAGAAGATTATTTTTGAAAAAATATTCCTTAAGGTAAACTATACATTTGTTGATAAATGGGTTTATACCCATGAATTGCAAAAAAATATATATGAGAATGACTCTTTATGCTTGGGTTTTCCTTTAGGGAACGATGTTGACCAGTGGCTTTTAATTTTGAGATTTCTACACAAAAAAATCTTTCCTCAAATAAGATTTGAGTATACAAGAAAGGGTATCGGCAGCCTTTATATACCGTATGAAGTTGAGCGCGGCCCTGCATATCCAGAATTTCCATCAGGTGGCCAGAGAGTAGAAAAAAGAATCTGCGTATTACCTGGCATTGAATTTTGTTTTCATCCCCGCTTATATTTGAATATAGAAGGTGGCAGAGAATATATTTATAATTTTGAACATATCCCCCATGAAAATAAAGATAAAAATATAATCAATCTCTGGTTCTGGTTACTTTTTTAAGGAGGTATTATGTTAAGAACAAATGAAAAGAATCTTGTAATAATGTCGGTCCAAGGAAAAGTAGCAAATCCTGGGGGACCAAGGGCACACAGCGTTGATGCCGAAGGCAAACCATTCCTATTGCCAGGCACAGGCGGCATAGTTTATAATGTGAAAGTAGGAGACCCTGCGTTTGGTTGGGAAGCAGACCATATAGAACCCTGTGTATCAACGATACTTGATGAGAAAGACCGATATGACCGTCCAAATGCAGGTTACAATTTCTATGCCTGTATTGGTAACGAGGCAATAATAAAAACTGGAGATGCAAAAGGGAAAAAAGGAATTGTTACGGGTCATCATGGCGGTGCTGAACACGTAATGATAGACTTCCCGGATGATGTCTTAGAAAAATTATCCATTGATGATAAAATCCTCATCAGGGGATTTGGACAAGGTTTGAAACTCCTTGATTATCCAGAAATAGCAATTTATAACCTTGCCCCGAATTTACTCCATAAAATGAAGATAGAACAAGTAAGTAACAAAATTCGCGTTCCGGTAACTGCGCTTATCCCTGCAGAGTTGATGGGCTCAGGAACGGGAAGTTTGATGATGGGTGCGGGTGATTATGATATTATGACCACGGATCGTGATTTCATTAAAAAGCATAAAATAGACAGAATAAAACTGGGAGATCTTGTTGCCTTAATGGACCACGATAATCTTTATGGCAGGAGTTTCCGTAAAGGAGCAGTTACAATCGGTGTCGTGATACACGGGGACTGTCGTTATGCAGGACATGGTCCGGGTGTGAGCACTATACTTACCTCGGCAAAACCTCTAATAGAACCAGTCATTGACCCGAATGCGAATATAGCAAAGATATTAAAAATCGGAAGATTCAGACCCAATCGCGGTTGACAATCCTTTTTTCTTAAATATAATTAATTTATGTTAAAAGAGTTGTGTGAAATAAATGGTGTGAGCGGTGACGAAGATAGAATTCGTTCTTTTATAAAAGAAAATATTTATCAAAATGTTGATGAAATAATTGAAGATAGTTACGGAAACCTGATAGCACGCAAAGGCAAAAACAAAAAGACAAAAATTCTCATTACTGCACATATGGATGAAGTAGGGGTGATGATTACTGGAATAGAAAAGAACGGGCTTTTAAGATTCAAGACCATCGGCGTAAGAAGCCAGTTAATGTTAGCCAAGAGATTAGTAATAGGCAACAATAAAATACCGGGTGTAATTGGACATAAGCCAGTCCATCTTATGCAGCGAAAGGAAAGAGATGTAATTCCAGAAATAAAAGAACTTTTCATTGATATTGGGGCAAATTCTCGCGAAGAGGCGGAAAAACTCATCCAGATTGGAGATCTTGCAACATTTGATACAAAATTCAGGCAGGAAAATGGAGTGCTCTATGGCAAGGCATTTGATAATCGCATAGGCTGTTATATTTTAATTGAATTGATTAAAAAGACTGATATACCCGCTTATTTTGCCTTTACCGTCCAAGAAGAGGTTGGATTACGAGGCGCACGCATTGTTGCATTTCGTGTTAATCCTGATGTTGCAATCGCTGTTGATACTACTGGTTCAGCAGAATTTCCTGATAAAAAAGATCAACCTGTATATCCAGCCATTGGCAGGGGTCCGGTACTGACCATCGCTGATGCAACAATATTATGTAATCGGGTTCTTATAAATTTATTTAAATCTACTGCCGAAAAGAACAAAATTCCATATCAGTATAAACAGCCGATGGTCGGTGGGACTGATGCCGGCGTCATGCATATTACGAGGGAAGGTATTCCATCAGCAGTTATATCAGCGCCAGCAAGATATATCCATTCTCCTTTATCTATCGCCTCACTGAAGGACATAAAAAATTGTATAAAATTGTTATCTTTAACTTTGGAACAAATTTTAAAAGGAGTAAAATGGAATTAATCAAAAACCTTACGGAAATTTACGGGCCATCCGGGCGAGAAGAAAAGGTTCGTATGCTGATAAAAGAGGAGATAAAAAAATTCAGCGCCGATATAAAAGTAGATGCGCTTGGAAACCTAATCGTCTATATACCGACAAAGAACAAAAAAAATGCAAAAAGATTGATGTTTTGTGCTCATATGGATGAAATCGGTCTAATTGTAAAACATATTGATAAGATGGGATTTTTGAGGTTTGCCGGTGTTGGTGGTATTTTTCCGGAAAGAATCCTTCACCATCGTGTGCTTTTTGAAAATGGGATCATAGGTGTTATCGGTGCTGAAACAAAACCCGAAACACCAAAACCTCCTACGATTGACCATTATTATATTGATATTGGGGTACAAAATCAAAAAGAAGCAGAAAAATTTGTGCAAATTGGAGATATCGCTTCTTTCTATCAAAATACCGAAATTATAGATAATAAAGTTGTTGCCAAGGCACTTGATGACCGAATTGGTTGCTACTGTCTTATTCAGTCAATGAAGAGAATTAAAAAAAATAAACTTGAATTATATTTCGTCTTTTCCACTCAGGAAGAAGTAGGATTACGAGGCGCAAGAACAAGCGCTTTTGGTATCAATCCTGATTATGCTATTGCAGTTGATGTTACCGGCACCGGTGATACACCTGAATCCCCACAGATGGCGGTGAGTATCGGCAAAGGGGTTGCCATAAAAGTAATGGACAGCGCATTTATTGCCAATCCATTTGTGAAAGAAAGGCTTTTAATGTATGCACGTAAATTAAAGATTCCCCACCAATTAGAAATCCTTGAAAGGGGAACAACCGATGCAGCAGTTATTCAGTTGACAAGAACAGGGGTCTGGAGCGGTGTCCTTTCAATACCAACAAGGTACATTCATTCACCTAACGAAGTCTGTGATTTAAAAGATGTTAATGCTACAATTGAATTAATAGTTGCCTGTGCTGAACATGGTTTTGAGTGATAGATGAAGAAAGGATTTTCAATTGTATTTACTTCTACAGGTTCTTCTGTTTCACGTCATATCTTTTTGCCTCAGAGATATTTTTTTATAATCCTTATATTTTTTTTAATTTTGATTGGCATTTTAATTTTTGGACTAATTAATTATGGTACTATATCTTACAGACTGGTTGAACTCGCATTATTAAAAAGACGCCTTGAAGCAGTTGAAAAAGAATTTAGTAAACTGGAAACAATCAAAAAGAAATTAGAACTTGCCGAAGTTGAAAATCAAAGGATAAAAAAGATGTTAGGCATAGATAAAACCCCAAGTGAAGTAACTCCGGTGGTAGCAGAAGTGGAAGGTAAATATAGTGAAGATTTGAACAATCCTGAATCTTCAGAAAATTTACCATCATTGTTGCCTGTTTTTGGTCAGATTTCAAAAGTTTTTGGTGAAAATCATAATGGAGTTGATATTGCTGCGCCTCTCTATTCACCGGTGATAGCAGCCGCCAGCGGGAAAGTCATCTCTGTGGGTTGGGATACACTTTATGGAAACTACATCTTAATTGAACACAGTGCAAACTACAAAACTTTTTATGGACACCTGAATTCAATCCTTGTTAAGTATGGTGAAGTTGTAACTGGTGGTAAGATAATTGGTACACTCGGGTCAACCGGGAAATCATCTTCTCCCCATCTCCATTATGAGGTAATTTTCAAAGGGCAACCTGTAGACCCGATGGTTTATCTACCAGCACAGGTAGAAAAGAAAGGAGGTTTATGAAGGCTTTAATCACTGGAATTTCTGGTTTTGCAGGAAGTCATCTTGCAGAATATCTATTATCCTTGAATTTTGAAGTTTTTGGTACCATAAAGTGGCGCTCGCGCCTGGAAAATATAAGTCACATTCTTGATAAAATAAAATTATTTGAATGTGATATTAGAGATGCATCGGCAGTAAAATATGTTTTAAATGAATGTAAACCCGATTATATATTCCATCTTGCTGCCCAGAGTTATGTACCATTTTCATGGCGTGCACCATCTGAAACCCTTACTACAAACATTATTGGCGAGTTGAATATCTTTGAAGGAGTTAGGGAATTAAAGATTGACCCATATATTCAAATCGCAGGTTCAAGTGAAGAATATGGAATGGTCTATTCGGAAGAAATTCCAATAAAAGAGACAAATCCGCTTAGACCATTGAGTCCGTATGCAGTGAGTAAAGTAACCCAGGATTTGCTTGGCTTTCAATATTTTAAAAGTTATAATCTGAAGATTGTCAGGACCAGGGCATTTAATCATACAGGTCCGCGCAGGGGCGAAGTCTTTGTCAGTTCCAACTTTGCCCGTCAGGTCGTTGAGATTGAAAAGAAAAAGAGAGAACCGGTCATTTATGTCGGCAATCTTGAGGCAGTGAGGGATTTCCTTGATGTGCGTGATGTAGTTCGTGGTTATTACCTTTCTTTGAAAAAAGGGACACCCGGAGAAGTTTATAACATCGCATCAGGTGTTGGTATAAAGATAAAGGAACTGCTTAATAAATTGATTGAAATGGCTCATCTAAACCTCAAAATAATTCCGGATCCATCCCGTATGCGGCCATCTGATGTGGAATTATTGGTCGGTTCCAATGAAAAATTCAAAAATGCTACTGGCTGGCAACCCGAGATACCATTTGACAAAACACTCCAAGATTTACTTGATTACTGGCGTTCAAAAATTTTATGAATAGAATTCTAATAACCGGTGCCGAAGGATTTGTTGGCTCCCATCTCATCAAAATTTTAAAAGAAACTCTTGATATAGTCATTCCCACTTGTTTTCCACCATTAAGACCAAAGCATGGAAAATATATTGACTTAGATATAATGAATCTTGATATGGTGCGTGAAGTTCTCAAATCCCACAATCCTGATATAATATTTCATCTCGCGGCAGTAAGCTCAGTTGCTAAATCCTTTATAGACCGTCCCTTTACATACAACACTAATATAATTGGCACGGTGAATCTTCTTGAATCCGCGCTGTTGTTAAACAAAAAAATAAAATTTGTTTTTGTATCAACCTGCGAGGTATATGGGGGTGGCGAGGGTCTAAAAGAAGATGCACCCATTGTGTTGAAAAATCCGTATGCAGTGAGCAAATACGCCGGCGAATTGATATGCAAAGAGTATGCAAGTAATAATATTGATGTTATGATATTAAGGCCTTTTAATCATACCGGACCCGGCCAATCCGACGATTTTGTCTTACCTTCTATTGCCCGACAGATTGTTGAAATAGAGCGGGGCAAAAGGGCACCATTGATTGAAGTTGGGAATGTAGAGATTAAAAGAGAATTTATGAATGTGAATGATGTGGTTAACGCCTACAAACTTGCCATAGAAAAATTTATTCCCGGAGAGACCTGCAATATCTCATCAAATAAATCATATTCTCTGAAAGAAGCAATAGATTTATTCAAAAAATTCGCCAGAACCGATTTTGAAGTAAAAATCGATCCTTCGCGACTGCGCAAAACTGATATTTCGATACTATCAGGTAACGGAGAAAAATTTTCCCGATTGACGGGTTGGACACCTAAAATATCATTTGAAAAAACGATCGAAGATTTATTGAATTACTGGCGGGCAAAGGTCCATAATTCGTAATTTTCAATAATATGAACATTCTCATCATCAACTGGCAGGATTGGAAAAATCCCTATGCCGGTGGTGCCGAAGTCTATCTTTATGAAATATTCTCCCGTTTGATTAAAAAAGGGCACAAAATCTTTATACTCTGCAGCCGTGGACCTGGGCAGAAAAGATATGAAGTAATGGATGGCTTTGAAATTATTCGTATTGGCAAAAGGTTTAACTTCAATTTTTATGTTCCATTCGCCTTACGCTCAATTTTAAAAAATAAGAAAATAGATATCCTAATTGACGATCAGAATAAAATCCCTTTCTACTCCCCACTCTTTACTAAAAAGATAAATTTGATAATGATAATGCACTTATTCAGAAAGACGATATATCGAGAAACAAACTTTCTTTTTGCAAGTTATGTCTACATTACCGAAAGTTTGATTCCTGTCTTTTATCATCGTTCCCATTTCATTGCCATCTCTCAAAGCACGGCAAATGACTTAAAGAAAATGGGAATTAAACAGAGAATCTCGGTCGTCTATTGTGGAATACCTGAATTTGAAAAAAATTATGCTATTCAAAGGGATAAAAATCTCGTTCTCTATGTGGGGAGGATAAAGAGATATAAATCCATAGACCATATCCTGAAGGCGGTAAATTTAATAAAAGACGAAATACCCATAAAGCTTACGATTGTTGGTGACGGAGATGCATTAGATGAATTAAAAAAACTTGCAGGCGAATTGAGATTAGAGGTTGATTTCAAGGGTTTTGTTACTGAAAAAGAAAAATATGAAATATATCAGAAGGCACGGGTTGTTGTCCAACCTTCAATAAAAGAAGGCTGGGGATTGACTGCAATTGAAGCCCAGGCATTGGGAACACCGGTAATCTGTGCAAATTCACCGGGCCTAAAGGAAACATTAATTGATGGAAAGACCGGTTATCTCTATGAGTATGGAAATATAAAAGAACTTGGAGAAAAGATTAAAGATATACTTTCCGATGACATAAAATGGCAAAGATTTTCTAATTCAGCTATTGAGTGGGCAAACAATTTCTCCTGGGAGCATTCTGCTGAAACTATGGAGAAAATCTTGATGGATGTGTATAATGAAAAGAATTTTTAGATTGGAATCTTTATTCTGTTTTTGGCTACTTTATATTATCTTCGTTCATTCAAAAATTCTTTTTGCCTCCAGTGATTTCTACACGGCGCTAAAAAATTATGAAAGTGGAAATTATCGGCTTGCCCAGGTCTTTTTTGAAAACTTTATCAATGAAAATCCCCGGGATACATTGATTCCGGACGCCAATTATTATTTATTAAAAATTTATGATAAAAAAGAAGACTTTCTTAAATTTTTTACTTTTTGCAACACCTATCTTGATTCATTTAAGTTCCATCAAAAGAGAGAAGAGATATTTAACCTTCTAATCCAGAAACTCATTACGAGAAAAAATTATTCTCTCGCGTTTGATTACATTAAAAAATATGATTATCTCCATATTGATTCTAATCTTCTGAGTGAGATTGTTCTCAACCTCGGTAGCCAGGGATATCCCCTTGATGAACTACTGCGGTTTGCGCCCGACAATGATTCTTTAATGATATTGAAGGCATTGAGAAAGAATAACTTAGATGACAGAATAAAAATATTTCAAAATATAAATGGTGTTAAAGGTAAAATATATCTCATTGAACATTATTTAATGAAGGGTGATACAATCCAGGGATATTTAGAATACCAGAAGATAGCTGTTGATGATATTTCTGAAGATTATCTATATCACTGGGCAAAATTCAGCATTGATTTCAACCTCAATGACTTGTTTAAAATCATCAAGCGTATGAGTGGGAAAGAAAAGTTAAAAGAAGAAATTAAGATTCTCAGTATTTTCACCGAACATAATCTACCCGAAAGTCTGAGTATAAAAAACAAAACCGATTTTCAGATCATCCAGAAATTTCTCAATATGCGCCATATCTCTTCAGAACAACTCTCCAAGCCCCCCGTGATTGATTCATTTCTCACTGACACCCTTGATATTGAAAATAATATCTCTCTTTTAAGAAAAGAATATAAGAAAAATTTCTATCTTGATTCTCTCTACTGCGAAATTCTTTTGAAAAAAGGGAAATTTGAAGAGTCATATGATATTATAAATGAATATCTGAAGTTTTCTGAAACAAGAAATTTTGCCCGTATAATAAGGGCATTGAAATTATACAACGAGAAAAATTACCGGGATGCCTTGAAAGACCTTATGCTTGCATCATTTGATAACCAGTATCTTAAATTTATTTATTCAGAATGTCTTGAATATAATAATTTCAATCCTGAGCCTATTTATGAAGAATTATCAAAAACTGCAAATGATTCGCTAATTAAATTCAAAAGTTTCAGCAATTTTATAAGATATGAATTTCAGCAAAAAAAATATTCAGTCATCGCAAAATTCAAACCAGATTTATTTCTGATAGATACTTCATTGACCCGGTATTATTTTTTGAGCCTTATATATACAGATAAAAAATCTATTGTTGAATCTTTGTATATCAAAACATTCGGAACATTAGATAAAGAGTTCTATTATGCCTATCTGCAAAATCTTATGGAAAATAATAATTTAACAAAAGCCCAGAATTTAATTGACTCGCTTATTTGCCTTCCTGAATTCACTGTTGATGACACATTTAATTACTATGCGGGATTTATCCCATTCCGTAAAGGTGATTATAAGCTCGCCGAGGCACGATTTACAGAATTTATTAAGAAATTTAAAAATGGCAGATATTATTATTCTGCACTGTTTAAAATAGGAACGATAAAATATTTAAACCAGGAATTTGATTCATCCGCCCACTATTACAATCTTGCAGCTTTTGACTCTGAATTGAAATTTGATGCATTAAAAAATCAGATAATTGCACTAAAAAAAGCGGAAAGGTGGAATGATTTAATAGAAATCGGTAAAAAGATCATTGAAATCTGCCCTGATTCATTAAAGGCAGAATACTATTTTGAAACTGGTTATGCGTATTTAAGGAAAGGAGACGGCAAAAGCGCGATTGAATATCTGAAAATGGCGACGGCTTTAAAACCATCTGTTGATTATTACTACTGGCTTGGTGAAGCATATATGGGCAAGGGAGACTTTATGCATGCATTATATCACTATCAGAAAATTGTTAGTGATTTTAAAAAAGACAAAATGTGGTATCCCACTGCCCTATTTAAAGTCGGACTTGCCCTTGAAATGCTGGATGAAATAAAAGAGGCAAGAAGTATATACAAAAGAATTATAAACGAATTTGGGTCAGGTGATGTCTGGGGCGCTGAGGCTCGAAAAAGATTGGAGTTCTTGCAATGAGGGTAAATTCGCAGTATCACTTCGCTCGCAGTATCATTTCGCTCGCAGTATCACTTCGCTCGCAGTGTCACTTTTGGCTTGTAAAGGCACTTTCTGTAAGCAGGGTGATAATACGATTACGGCAAGACCTGCGGGTACGATCCTGCAAATATTTTTACTTTTTACTTCTCATTTCTGTCTTTTTACTTATAAATTGTTGTGGTTACTCAACGCGCTCTTTGTTGCCTGGATATATGCATAAAGTTCATGTTAAAATATTTGAAAATCAGACTTATAAAACAGGGCTTGATGAGATTGCAACCGAATCAACGATTGAGGCATTCCGTAAAAATTCAAATCTGAAGATTGTCAGCGAAGATCAGGCAGATATTGTAGTCAATGGTAAGGTCACGGGCTTTTCCAAAGAACCCTATGTATACACTGGCGCATTGAATGTCTCCCAGTATAAGATTACAATCAAATTCTCCGTAATCTGCCTTGACCAGGTTAAGAATACAATCTTTTGGCAGGGTGATGTCTCGGACTGGGCAACATATACTGATGATGAAGATGCAGGTATAAAGGACGCGATTAAAAAGACTGCAGAGCGTCTGGTCACAATCATTCTGACAAACTGGTAGAAATATCTAAGTCCTCTTCATATTTTATGGAGCTCTTTTCTTTAGTTTTAATAAAAACTATAGAAATTTCAAAAATTTGTAGTAACAGACCTTGGTCTGGAACAGGACCTGTAGTGGCAGACCTTGGTCTGCAGATATTTAAAAACCGAGTAAGCTCAGCCATCCCTTTAATTCATATTTATATGTTAACAACAACAATCAAGCGTAAGTTTAAATGCTAAAAAAATAAACAAAAGAAGGCTCAGCAGAAGCAGTCATTGACTTTTTATTAAAAATGATTATAATTTAATATGGCTCTAACCGATATTGAAGAAAAAAAGGCAGAAGAAAGAAAAAGGGAAAAAAGGCTCGTCCACTTTACCAATACAACAGTAAGACAATTTGTTGATTCAACAAAATTCAAAACTAAAAATGCAAAGGCGATCGCTGAATATATAACAAAAAGCCTTCTTGATTATATCTTTTTCCAGCAACATAAGGAAATCGGGGAATTCAGCGAAGAACATCTGCACCATTTCCTGCTTGAATATGCACCGCAAAAACTTGAAATAAATAAAGATAGGGGAAAAGAAGTCCCTGACATATTAACTAATTTTATTGAATTCCTTGATAATGAAAAATATATAAAGAACAGCGTTCAACTTAAAAAAATATTGGATGAAAATGCCAAAGATTTTATAAAAGCATTACCATCCCAGAAATCAACAGATAAAAAGACACAAATAAAAACTACAAAGGGACCCGCAGTCTCAGAAGGAATAAAGGTCGGCAGAAACGACCCATGCCCGTGCGGCAGCGGAAAAAAATACAAGAAGTGTTGCGGAAAGAATAAATAAATTTATCCTATTTTATTACTACAATCTTTTGTACCTTCTGATTTTCACCAATCATTGAATGAACAAAATAAACACCGTTCGGTAACGCCGGTAAAATTAAATTATATTCTCCTGGCGAGTAAGACTTTTTCGTATGCCAGACCCTGCTGCCTAAAGAATTATAAACACATATTTCCACATCGCTTGTCTTATTCAGTTTTAGATTAATCTTGGGAATTCTTGTGATTGATGGTGTGAAGATTTCACCACCCTTAACACCCTGTTTTGCAAGTTCTTTAACCGAAACGCTTGATGGCAACACTGGCAAAAGGAGATGGGATGGAAGTGTCGGTGTTCTATAAACCTTCTGTGTCGCGACAACAAAATTCGGGTCATCCCTTCTGAATGGTGCACCGGTATTAGGATTTTTCTCAAACCTTGGATAATTTGAAGATGAAATAATAACCCTCAGACGGTGCCCGGTATTGAACACCTGGGCAGTGCTCCATAAATCAATATTAAATGTATCAGGCACATTGGGAATTAAAGAATCTTCTCTATCAAATCCATGCCGGTGTCGGGCTTTTAAAATATTGTCGGTCACCAAAATTGACCTGCCATCAGGGTAAACATCAGTCACCCTTATCGCCCAATCAGTATCATATCTATCTGAAGCTGCATAGAGAACGAATTTTAATTTACCGATCACTGTTAAAGGTGTTGTCAAAGGCGGCGTTGAGAATATCAAAACATCAGGTCGGTTTTCAATCGGCCTCTGGTCAATCGGACCATATCCGTGAGTGAGACCGATGAATTCTCTTCCGCCATAGGTGGTGCAAGGATTTGCAGGATTGTAGATAAATGTATCTATTGCTGATATGGTTGGTGGTAAGGTGTCAAGCAAGTGATTCTCTCGTAAATAATACTTTTTATAAACAACCTGGGGCAGGGGCCAGGTGTCTGCTTCCACCCAGTGATTCCAGTTTGTCGTATCCTGGGTATCACAATCTCCCATTAGGTAGAATTTGACTTTAGGCGGCGGAACCGGACCACCTCCTT
>JBDRWA010000069.1:0-12100 GCA_039802145.1 Caldifarciminota bacterium
TAGCAAAAATACGCCGGCAAGGATTATCAAAAATCCTAAGAAGTCAAAGATTATTCCCGCCCTTATCATCCTTGTAATCGGCACATAACCAGAGCCATAGATGATTGCATTTGGTGGTGTTGATACCGGCAGCATAAATCCATAACTCGCACCAAGACAGGCACCAAGTGCGGGTATCAGGGGATTAACCTGGGCAGCAGTCGCAAGCGAAATCATAATCGGAATCACCATATTCGCCGAGGCAGTATTTGATGTGAGTTCACTGGTAATAATTGCAAGCAAAACTGAAATTGCGGTTATTGCAAAAAGGCTCTTGGCACCGGTGAGGCTCAAAATTCCTTTTCCAATATTCTCAGCCAAACCTGTTGAAAACATCAGGCTGCCTAAAGACAAACCACCACCAAATAGAAGAATCGTTCCCCAGTCAATGCCCACCGCATCTTTCCAGGTAATCGTTCCTTTTTTCTCTTTCCAGTCTAACGGTAAAATAAATAAAATTACTGCACCAATGATAGCAGAAAGCCCTTCTGGTATATGTGCCTCCCACCATTTACAACAAGGGGCATCAGTGCCGAATATTATTGTCAGTATACCCGGAAAGACCCATAAAAAGACCGTTATCAAAAATCCAATCAATACATTCTTCTCACCTCGTGACATCCTACCCATTGCCTTCTTTTCTTTCTCTACATAATTTTCAATCCCTGAAAGTTTTTTAAACTCTGGTGGGAATAACAATCTTAGTAATAAAAATAGAACTGCATACATTATCGCCACCATCGGTATTGCAAATAGCATCCATCTGAAAAATGTAATATTTTTCCCTAAAAGTTCTTTAATCAATCCTATGCCGATAAGATTTGGTGGTGTTCCTACTGGTGTTCCAATGCCACCGACCGATGCGCCGTATGCAATGATGAGCATAAGACCCGTAGAATATTTCATTTTCTTTAGTTCTTTTGCTTGCAGTTGAGCAATTGTATTAAGAATTCCCAATCCTATTGGATAAAGCATTGCGGTTGTGGCGGTATTACTCACCCACATTGATATAACCACTGCAATAAGTCCGAGTGTAAAGAGAATCATATTGCTACTTTTTCCGATACCCGGAATAGAGAGAATCTGGAATGCGAATCTGCGGTCAAGTCTGTGCACCATCATCGCCTTTGCAATAATAAAACTACCAATGAATAAAAAGATAATCGGGTCAGCAAATGGTGCAAATATCTTTTTCATTGTATCAACACCCATTATTACACAGAGCGTTGTACCCAATAAAGCAGTTATCGGTATCGGAACTGGCTCAGTTATCCACCATACTACAACCCAGCCGAGTATTGCTGACAAAAAATGGGCATTTCTTGAAAGACTGGACATAGGGAGGAGCAAGAATACCACAAAAATAGTTGGTCCTAAAAAAAACCCTATTGTTTTTCTAAATCTCTCAAATCTCTCTTCACCCGGCGAAATCTTCTCTTCCACCTCTTCCATTATTTTATCATATCTAATTTCTCATAGATGTCAAGTACACCGGTTGTGGTTGCTGAAAAAGTCTTTTATGTCACCCTGAACGTGTTTCAGGGTCTCAAAAGCTATCGATTTTCCAGACGCCGTCCTGATGAAAATCTGGATGCTGAAATAAATTCAGCATGACAATGGACGCTGAATCGCACTTTTTCAGCTACCTCCTGTTGTCCTGGCGTATTTAGTTTACTCTACTCGGATAATATCCTGCTCATACAATATTCATATGCAACTTTTCATCGTCTCTTATTCCAATCATCCATCCCGGGCTTGTGAATTTCCTCCATTCAATTATTAAATTATTTTATTATTATATAATAATGGAATGATAAAATCAAGAATAAATTATCGGGATATCTATGGAAGATGACTGATTTGCTTATATGATTTTTTAAAATATTATTCTGTCATAAAGAAAAATTATCTTTAGAACTCAAATCCCACCCCTAATCTCATACGAAAAGGATTTTTATAGAATGTTGGATTAGAATATAAGTTATTGAGAGCGGATATATATTCAGATTTCATCTCGGATGGAGTAATTAAGCCATCGTGATTGTAATCTGCCTGCGGCGAATAGTGTGTACCTGTGATTGGTATAAAATCAAATGCACCGAGTGTTGGCTCAGGTAAATCTGGGTCATCAGGGTTGCCGGTCGTCGGATAAACTTCGCTAATTTGCTTTGTGTTAAACAAATTATTAATCAAACCAGTAAACACTAAAGAAAAATTCTTAACCCTTAATTTTTTACTCAACTTCCAGTCGACATTCCAGTAACCGGGCATTCGTGAGGAATTAACATTTCCAGCCCTATCTCCCGAGAAATCAAGAGGCGTGTATGGGTGTCCCGAGTGATAACAAAAAATTACCGAATTTGTAATATCGCGGAGGAATTTTAAAGAAAAACTGCCGGGCAACTGAAAATCAATATTTGCCTTTATGCTATGTCGCTCATCATAATCAAGTGGATAATCTACTGCAAGAGGGATAACATCAGATTCATAATATAATTGATGTGCCCAGGCACCCGTTCCTTCAGCAAGTTGGAGCGTATAATTTAAGTTAAAACCCCACGCGTCTGCAAACGCCCTTATCAAAGCAATCTCAAGCCCTTTTACATAATATCTTCCATCATTGAAATATTGATAATATGGTTCAGGCAAAGCAATTACCTTCCTCAATTCCACAGCATTGAATATGTCTTTGTAGAAAATAGAAAAAGTAAATAGTAAAAATCTGCTTAACATATTCTCAAAACCAAATTCATAGGCAACAGTCTTCTCAGGTTTTAATGAAATATTGCTCAGGTTTGACCTATACCTCAGCATTATCAGTCTTATGACCGCAGTATCACTTGTGTTGTACAAATAATCAAAATTAGGAATGACATTATAATGCGAATAACTGAAACGGAATTTTTGCCATTCTGTTATGGGCAATGAAAAGCCAAGGCGCGGGGAGAGAGTGGTTATCTTATCTGCATAGGTCAAAGTATCATCCCCCAAATTATAAAGGTCTTTGAATGTCCACACTTGAGGGTCAAAATAATCAAATCTGATTCCTAAATTTGTAATCAAGCTTATAATGTCTATCTTATCTTGTAAAAAACCGGAGATTCTATATGGTGTCCGTTCGTAAAAATTAAAGTCGGGATAGTCTTCGGTAAGTGGTGGAAAAGTGCGATTGTAATATCTAATGTCATATTTAATAAAATCAATACCAGCCTTGAAATCGTGGTATTTGCCACATGCACATTCTATTTTTGCATGCATCTGCAGGTCGTTATTATACCAGTATCGCCAGGCAGGATAATCGCCAATTGTGTAGAAAATTTCATCCACTCCGTAAGGGGATTTGCGAAGAACATCTGGTCCGGAATTTCTGCATCCAAGACGGATTCCTTCAATCAAGACTTCGCGTGGTGAAGCATAATGTGCTTTATATTCTTTAGTATTCAACAAATCAAGTAATTCTTCAAATTTTAGACGGTAATCATTATACCATTTGTAGTTGTTTTTCAATTCCCACTCGTAGTCACGGGGACCAAAAACCCGGTCAAAGTGGGTGAAACCAATACCAATAGATGCTATTGTTTGCCAGTTAAGCATATAACTAAAACTACCTGCAAGAATCTGATATTTGCTTCTCCTCATTGGTTTATTTTCAAGATATTTAAATGCAACGGCATTTTCTTCATACGGAATATAATATACAAACTGCTCTCTTACTCTGAGTCCTGAAATATCAAATTTTCCCCTCGCATTTGGTAAATAATAAGACAATTTTCCAAATAGCCGATAATCATTACCAGGAGAATAAATCCTGTATTTTGCAGGTTGATAAGCATCTGTGGAAAGCCATTCGCCCGATAAAAGATATCGTAATCTTCTCAACGGCAGCGGACCATTAATTAAAAATTTGTACTCATTATATCCGTAATCAAGTCTCTTGTTCTGTAGTATTCCATCAGAGAGCCAGCTGATATTTCCAGAATGTCGCGAACTATTTCCAGTTTTCGTGGCTATGTTGATAACTGCCGGGGCATCACCATTCTCTGCATATAATCCACCATTAATAATAGAAACTTCGTCTATGATTTCTTTGTTGATTTGAATTGGCAGTCTCCCAGTATTAGGGGCTCCAATTAAAATTCCATCAAGGTAATACTCTGTTTCATATACCTTTCCACCCCTGATATGAAAGCCCGAATTGGTCTCCGCAACACCTTGCTGGATTCTCAAAAAATCATCAAAGGATATAATTGGAAGTATATTAATTTCGTCTGTATCTTTAATTTTCCGGTCTGAACTCTCATAGACTCTAATCATTGGTGGACGACAGGGGCCTATCTTTATCCTATTAATTAGTGGAATTGATGGCTTCAATCTGAAATCTAATTTTATCGTTTGATGAGAGTGAACAAAAACGTGGTCATAAGTTAGGGATTCATAGCCAAGATACCCTGCGGTTACACTATATTCACCAGGTGGAACATACAATATTTGATATTCTCCTGTCTCATCGGTTGCCGAACCAAATTCTGTTCCCATTACTATCACATCTGCACCAATTAGTGGCTTACCAGTTTCCGCATCAACCACATGCCCTGCTATCTTGCCGTATTCCTCAGCGATAGCAAATCGGAATACAGTAATAGTATAGGTTATAAGTAAACAACAATACTTCATTCCAACCCCCTCAACTACATAAATTGTATTCCAAAAGGTTTAGATGTCAATAGAGTATAGATCATCTCTAATATATCATCTGGTTTTAACAGAACTCAAGTATGCCCTATCTTGAATCAGATCCCATCCCAATTAGAAAACAAGACATTTGAACATATAAACAATTAAACAATTGTTTA
The DNA here is from genome assembly GCA_039802145.1 of Caldifarciminota bacterium. GTDB lineage: Bacteria > Hydrothermota > Tepidihabitantia > SM23-42 > JAOAFX01 > JAOAFX01. The sequence goes on from JBDRWA010000069.1 coordinate 4,893, forward strand.
ATTGTTTAAAAGTCTGGTGCAAACCCGAAGATTTACTCTACATTATTTTAGAATTTTGCGGGATTCAAAATCCCTATTTTGTTTTTGATTGGTGTTTTCCGATAAAAGAAAGGACTTCAAGTTTTTCATAGGTAAACCCCGGTCTTAAAATAGTGGGAACAATTACAATTTGATGATTTGACAATTGTACAATAGTCAAATGGATAAAATACAAATCCACTTCTCACCGGGTCAATGGAGCAATATTAAAGATGTGAATATATTTGAAGTTCAAACCCATATACAGGTTGACAAACCTTAGATTGTGAATACAATGTTTACATATTGAGATTCCAGAAGAGCCAGTATCTTCTGGAAAATTGGCAAAAAGGAGACAAAATGAACTGTAAAAAGGCATTGGCTATTTTATCGTTGATTTTCTTTTTATTTCTAATTACCTGCAAGAAAAAAGAACCGGAACTGCCTGCTAAGGGTGTAGCATTCACCGATTCACTCTATGGAACAACAATAGTGCGCATTACCGATAAAGATATTGATAATTATTCGGGTAATGGCATAGAAAACGAGTATGCACGGGCAGATGCTTATAATATAGATGAGACCTATTTAATCCTCCGTGGTAATGATGGTATTTTTTATCTATATAATGCCCAAAATTTTCAACTTGTCCGAAGCCTTGACCATCTTAGCGGTGGTCAGGAACTGGAACCAAGATGGCACTCGACCGACCCCAATATCTTCTACTATTTTTCTGGTCCCAATCTCAATTCATATAATATTACAAGCAATGCACAGCAGATAATCCATAATTTCGCCCAGGAATTTCCTAATTGCTCTTACATAACCACTGGGTCAGAAGGTGATGCATCTATGGATAGAAATTACTGGTGTCTTATGATTGTAGATTCGGCATTTAACACAATTGCGGTCGTTGTCTATGAATTGAGCACAGATAGCATTATCGGTCAAAAGACGAGTTTTCCGGACGCTATAAATTGGGTGAGTATGGATATGTCAGGTAACCATGCAGTCATTGGATATGATAGCCATGTCTGCCAGGTCTTCAACAAGAATCTCACAAGTTATATTGACCTGCCTGCCGGTGCGAATGGGCATATGGATTTGGCACTTGATGCCTCAAATAATGATGTGATGGTCTATCAGAATAACGCCACGGACTGGATTGCAATGGCGGATTTGAATACTGGAACTGAGACCCAACTCGTCCAGATTCCCTTTGATGTCAATCCTGACATCGGGCTTCATTTTTCCGGCAATTGTGGTGCAACACCTGGCTGGGTTCTCGTTTCTACCTATGGAGCAAAAAATCCACCTAAAGGTAAAACCCATTCGTGGATGGATAATTTACTATTTATGGTTGAACTGAAGGCAAACCCAAGGATAATAAAACTGGCGCAGACCCACTCCTACACCGCTGAGGACCCGAATGATGTAGAAAAAAATTATTTTGCTGAGGCATTTGCGAGTATAAATTATAATGGCACAAAGGTTGTCTTTGGTTCAAACTGGGGGATTCTGTCCCCGATTGATTACACCGATGCTTATCAGGTTAAAATGCCCACTGGCTGGAATCAGTGAGCAAATCGCCAATAATTTCTGTATTGAGGATATACGCTACTAACTACTTTTGATACACAACAAGAAGATGATGTATGTGTTTTGTTAGGGCATTCTTAGCGCCCATTATGTTCTAAATATTTATTGTGCTTGTTATAATGTTTAGATTTGATCCCCTATTCCTATTACTTGCTCAAATCGCTGCTTACCTATAAAAATGCATCCCATTATGCCTCCTTTATTTCATAATAAACTAAAAAGATTCAAAGATATTTTAAAACACCAACCGAGTTAAAGAGAATCTTTATTATTTCATCTGGGGTTCTACGGTTTTCCATAACATCACTGACCATCCGATACATATCATAACCTGTCATCAAAAGTATGGGGTGCCGAGATAAAAAATCAACTACATTTTGTGTAAAATGCTCTCTTGATGCACGTTCTTCGATTGGCATGTTCTTATAAGTATTAGCAATCAGAATAGTTTTCTCATCGTGTTCTTTTTTCATTTCGAATTCCAAAACTTGAGTTAATTTTTTGCTGTCTTTCTTAATCCCCTCCGTACATCCTGTGACCTCAATACCAAATTTTTTAGAACCATCTTGCGTTTCTGCTAAAATATCAACTGTATAACCCTTTACTGCTGAGTCAGCGCTCAATCCAAATTTACGCAGAGACTTAAGAACAGCAGAAACCAAGATATCGCCATCGCCAAAGACTAAAGGTAGATATTCCTGCAAATCCTTTATCTCCTGTTCAATTTCCGTGCGTTGCTTTTCTAAGGCAATTAAGCGAGAGAATTTTATTGGCTCAATCCAGTGCGGTATTTCAGTAGGTTGTATTTTTATAATGGGTGGTTTAGAAGCAAATATATCAATTGATGGGCAACTTTCGCCAAGAAGTCGTAGAATTTCGCCTTGACGCTTATAAATATCATATAGTTCTTCAATACGATTAACAAAAGCATTAAAAGCATTATGCACATTTTGAACTGCTGTTGTATTTTCAATTCCTGGTGCGTATTCTTCAAATTTTGCAAAATGCCGCCAGAAGCAATTAGTGTGGAAAAATGGGCACTCACCTTCAAACCTTTCAAATCCAATGTGTTCAAGAAATTTAAAAGGATGGGGTGTTGGACCATAAACGATATTTGATGTCACATGTATTACAAAATCAGCATTGCCTGAGGCAGATTTCAAAAATGCTAATATTAACTTGAAATGGGGTTTGTTGTTTTCATTTACTTTGCGGTTTTCTATGCCGCTATGACCATCCATAATCTGTCTCCACCCAATATCATAATATTCACCTCACCCCTTATACCTCCCTCACCACGACCACTTCTTCGCCAAGCATATCTATTATTTTGACTGCAATGGGAGTTTTGGTAGAAGGAATGGGTATCTCGTATTTGCCTTTGACCAGGTCGGATTTCTTTTCAGGGACATCGGAAAAAAGAATATTAAATACTTTGCCATCGTAATTGGTATCAATCAAAACACAGTCAATCATTGCCCTGAAGTCGGGGATTTTTACCTTAAAGAGTTTGTTATCAATATTTAACCTTTCAATGATTGTGGGTGAGATAAAATCTTGAATTTCTATTATCGCTTTGTCTTTTTTTCTTTCAATCTTAACTTTTGCTTCAGCGGGTTTGTGGATTAAGAAGTTACCGTATTTCTTATCTGTTTTCAACTCAATCACTTTAATCTTATTTACGGGATGTTTTTTATTCCATTCATCAATCCAGGGGTCAACGGCAAGTTCTTTACCAAGACAGACGATTGTTATGTCTCTATCTTCATCCGGCCTTTTCTTTAATTCATCTTGTAGAAGTTGTAAATCTAAAAGAGTTAGTGGATGATTGAAGTCAATGATTTTTACGAGATTCTTTCCAAGCGTGCCATCAAAGAATGCATCAGTTCTTGTTCTCTGAATGCCAATATGCTGGACTGCAAGTTCTATTGCTTCGGTCTGTAAAAGTTTAAGGTCATAATCATTGACTTTGTAGATGGCGAAAGAGGTATAAAATTTAGTATTTGGAGTTTGGGAATTAGAATTTGTTTGGGATTTGGTGCTTGGGATTTGGGAATTTACTATCTGTTGGAGCCGTTTGCTTGTTAGTTGAATTGCGCCTTTGTTTATATCACAGCCAATCCACCGCCTGCCAAGTTTTTGGGCAACTGCAACAGTTGTGCCCGAACCGATGAAACAATCCAGGACTAAATCACCAGGATTGGAAGATGCCTTGATAATCCGCTCAAGCAGTGCCTCGGGTTTTTGGGTAGCAAAACCCGTAATTTGTGCATGAGCATAACCAATACCTGCTACATCGGCCCACCAATCTTCTTTTAGTTTCCCCCTTTCATCTAATTCCTTACCTTTTTCTTTAGGAGTTAATCCCGTAAAGGAAGTCTTTCCTGCAAATTTTGTGGACTTTCTATATGAAACCCTTAGCAACTCAGTATTAAAAACATAATCATCGGTCTTTGTATAAAATAAAATGTTGTCATGTTTTCTTACAAAATATTTGCTCGTTTGCGATGGCCCCGTGTAGCACCACACTATTTCATTTCTTAAATTATCCATTCCAAACACCTCATCCATCAATAATTTCACATAATGTCCTACATGCCAATCTAAATGGACATAAATACTGCCAGTCTCTGAAAGCAACTCTTTTAACAACATCAATCTTTCATACATAAACTGCAAATAATTATCGTTATTCCATATATCAAAATACATTGTTTGTTGTAAAATTGAGGCGTCTTCTTCTTCTATCCGTCCCAGTGTTTTTAATCCACGCAGTTCAACTTTTCGGACATAGTCAGCCCCACTTTTGAATGGCGGGTCAATGTAAATTAAATCAATTTTGCCTCTGAAACCAAGTTCAAGGAGCGTTGCGAGGACATCTTTGTTATCACCAAGAAAGAGAAGATTGTGCCAGTTGGTCTTTAGATTTTCATATGAGATTGCTTCGACTTCGCCTCGCAATGACATCTTTTTCAATGGGTTGAAGACCTCAATTAGTTGTGGGGGGAAGCCTTTGACATAATCCAGGGGCTTTTTGCCTACCCAATATAGCATTGGACGACCCTTGGCAGGGGTGATCTTGATTTTACCTTCTTTATCCATAAAACTCTCCTTATTTCTCCAAAATATATGCTAATCTCCGCTGCAATTCTCTTTTTTCTGGAAGATATAGTCTATAGCGTGAAACAAACAATTTATTAGAAATTCCACCAAGTGCATATTCTACCAGAATATTATCTTTTTCTGCACCAAGAAGTATTCCTACAGGCATATTATCACTATCAGAATTTACTTCTGATTTAAAGTAGTTCAGATACAAATTCATCTGACCAATATCTTGATGAGTAATTTTTCCGACTTTCAAATCAATCAAAACAAAACATTTCAATATTGTATGATAAAAGACAAGGTCAACATAAAAATGGGTGTTGTTAAGAGTAATTCTGTATTGCCGGCTAACAAAAGCAAAGCCCTTACCCAATTCAAGCAGAAACATTTGTAAATTATCAATCAACCTCTTTTCTAACTCTCTCTCAGTATATTGATATTTTTCAGGAATTTTTAGAAATTCAAGCACATATGGGTCTTTAATTATGTCTTCTTCTTTTTCTATTATTTGTCCCCTTTTAACAAGTTTTAGAACTCCTTTTCTGTTTTTACTTAAAGCAATTCTTTCAAAAAGCATTGAGTTTATCTGTCTTTTAAGTTCTCTAACTGACCAATTTTCTCTAATACATTGTTTCTCATAAAATGACCTTGCTAAATCGCCGCTTACACCAAGAAGTTCAACATAATGGCTCCAGGATAATTTGCCAGACAGCGTCTGGCATTTTGGGTATTTCAGGTAGAGTAACCTCATATATTGTAAATTACTTCTACTAAATCCTCTGCCATATTTTATTGTTAAATCTTTAGATAAGGTTCTCAATAGTTTTTGCCCATAATCAGCTCGTACCTCGCCTCTTTGTTCATATTCTACAATTAGTTTACCAATTTTCCAGTAAGTTTCTATCAAAATGGTATTTATATTCCTTGCAACCTGCTTCCGTGCAGTTTGCAATAATTCACCAATTTTGTCGAGTAATTGATTGTATTGCCCAAATTTCTTAACTATTTTATTTTGATTTGTATTCATAGAGCGCCTCTCGCACTCTGTTTAATTCTTCAAAGGTCAATTGTTCCCCCTTTGTCTCAAGAATCTCATATTTCAGACGGTCGGGATTCAACCCTTCAAGCCTTCGCATTTCCTTTTCTTTTTCAACATCTTTAAAAGGTTCTGCCTTAATCTCAACGATTAACATCTTACCGTTTTTTCTTCTAATCAAAAAATCCGGGGCATAATTATGATATCTGCCATCCGTTCCCTTATATTCAAAAAGGAACTCGGTCTTTCTGGTATCATCCATTCCACCTGTATAATAAATATCTTCTATATCTGCCGGGTCTTCCTGTAATATCTCAAGGAGCCAGGTGTAAAATTCCATTTCTGGAGAAGAATCAAATTTATAGGGTGTATAATGGAAACCAAAATCCTGTTTCAATCTGTCTTTGAATAATTCCCATTTCAATAGGTATTTTTCTTTATCCTTATGGTAGACAATTTCTGTAACATAAATAGATTTGCCATCCCTTTCTTCTCTATTAAACCCCTCGGGTCTAATCAATGCGAGGGCAACTTCAACCTCTTCTTCTCTTAATTCATAATTTCTAAACCTTTCCTCAAGTTGTTTTTTAACCTCCATTGCCTCTGATTCAGAGATTTCCCCATCAGGGAAGAATTGTTTTAACTTTTCATAGATTGCCATTACAGGGATTCGGTAAGTATCAGCAATATCAACAGCAAGGGTATATATATCCACAAAATCTTCCGCCACTTCTATTTCTTCTTCGCTAACAGGGATTAAGATTCCTTTCATTTCGGGGACTTCATCAAGGCTATGAATAATCTTTCTGAACTTCTTTATCTCTTTATCAGGTATGCTTATCTTTATTTCATCATAATTAATCTGCTTTTCCTTGGGGATAACCCTGAGAATTTTCTTCTTAATAGAAACTGGCGGTATTTCAAGTTTTCTTAAAATAAGCCTCTCTTTTTTCATATCCTGGGATGTTCTATTCAACTCTTCAAGGGATTCACCATAGGTCTCTTTAAGTTGAGCATCAAGAATACTGACATTTGCATTTGATAGATAAATCTTTGCCTTGTGAGGATTATTCGGTGTTTGCCTCAAACACCTTGATGCAGCCTGAAGGCAGAAATTATTGCTTGCCTTTAGCTCACGGGCAAGTGCAGTTGCAAACAAAGAAAGACAATTCCAGCCCTCGGTGCCTTTGTTTACAAGAAGAAAAACCCTGAATGGCAGTTTTGGGTCATTTATCCGATTGTCAAATAAATCTTTAATCTCTTCTTTTGATTCATTATGGACTTCAAGGATAATAGAAGGGTCTAATCCGAGTTCTATTATTCTTCTCTCAATTATTGGCCTGGCATTTGCTAAATCTTCAATTTTTGGAAAATAGATTGCAAGTTTTGCTAGGCTGCCATCAAAGATTTTTACATCTTTGTAGTTTTCGAAAAAATCAGTTATCAC
>JBDRWA010000070.1:0-12043 GCA_039802145.1 Caldifarciminota bacterium
ACTCCCAAAGAGCTGGCATATGCTCTAAGGGATGCTGGATTTGACCTCCTTTTTCGCACCAATCATACCCTTGACTATGGTTTTAAGGGATTAAGAACAACCACGAAGATAATAAAAGATACAGGACTGGTTCAGGTTGGTGCCTATATAACAGAAGAAGAGAGTAAAGAAATATATGTTTTTGAAAAAAATGGCATCAAAATTGCTTTTTTGAGTTATATCTATGGAATGAATGGGATACCAATCCCCAAACCCTGGATGGTAAAACTGATAGATTTAGATGAGATTAAAAAGGATATTGAAAAGGCGAGACCGCTTTGTGATTTTGTTATCGTTGCCCTCCATTTTGGCATTGAATATAAAAGATTTCCAAATAAAGAACAAAAAAAGACGGTGAAAAAGATTACCGAAATGGGAGCGGATATGATTATTGGTTCTCATCCCCATGTAATACAGCCTGTAGAGGTTTTAGAAATAGAAGATAAAAAGATATTTGTTGCCTATTCCCTGGGTAATTTTTTCTGTGGACAGCGGAAGAAATACACTGATACCGGGATTATACTGAAATATACAATTGCCAAGGATAGTAACACGGTATATCTCAAAGAAATAAAATACATTCCAACCTATGTTGCCAAATACAGGGTTGGCGATTCTTACAAATTCAAAATCCTGCCGATAGAGAAATCCATTAAACTCTATGCGCAGGATTCATTACAATACATCGGAAAGAAGAATTACGAAAGGATGGTTGCTGCATTAAAAGAGACCGTTGACCACATTGATAATCCAGAGATAAATTTTACTAAAGAAGAATAACAAAAAGCAACAGGCCCTTCCTACAGACTTTAAATCCAGAGGAAGAAATTCCAAGCAAACAAAGTCGGATAGTCTAAAGGTCTGGGTTAAGAAACAGGATTGGGTTTTGTCCTATAGGGTTGGGAAAAGTTTCATCAAACGAAACCAACATACTAAACCCTATTCTATTTCAGAACCTAAGCCCAACTGCCATATATTCTTTTGAATTTATCCGGTTGATGGCAAGGATTACAGTATCCTTGACGCAACTGGATTTTTGTAGATAATAGAGGTTATGTGGTGGCATGGTGATGAAGAGTTTGTTGGTGAAGAAGAGGAAGAAAAGGGTGGAAAGGATATTAGGCTAATAAAAAGCCTTGCTCCTTATTTTAAACCATATATCAAAGGAATAATCATCGCTACGATACTGCTTTTGCTTTCTACACTGCTGACACTCATTGGTCCGATACTTATAAAAAGGGTGCTTGATTATGAAATTCCACAAAAAGATATTCAGGGGCTTGTATTCATTGCCTTTATTTATTTGGTAATCCAGGGATTGACCATCCTGATAAGATACTTCCAGCAGATTGAGATTGCCATGATTGGCGAACGGGCGATTGCAGATTTAAAATTTGACCTGTTTCGCCACACAATCACCCTTCCAGTTAAATTTTTTGATAAGAATCCTGTGGGCAGGTTGATAACCCGTGTAGAGGGTGATGCCGAGACATTGAAAAGTCTATTCTCTTCAACCGCAGTTGTGCTTGCCCAGGATTTTATTTTACTTTTGGGGATGTCGGTTATTATGATTGTAGTAGATTATAGATTGTATCTTTTGATTTTAATACTGCTTCCAGTCTTTTTATATGCCTTCTGGTGGTTTGGAAAGAATGTCAGACCGATATATGTCAGTGTTCGCAAAAAGATTGCAGAAATAAACAGTTTTATAATGGAGACAGTAAGGGCTTTACCGGTTGTTCAAATTTTTCTTCAAGAAGATAACTTTTTAAAGAAAATCAATACCCTGGGCAGGGATAAGTTTGATTTAGAGATGAAGTCAATGCTCTACTGGTATCGTATCTGGTTTCTGGTTGACTTGGGCGAGATTATTGGTATTTTACTTATATTGGGGATTGGTGGTATATGGGCTTTGAAAGGGATGATAACGATTGGGACACTCTTTCTCTTTATAAATTATATAACGAGGTTTTTCAATCCTTTAAGGGGCTTATCGGACCAGATAAACCTCATTGAGCGCTCCTTTGCCGCGGCCGAAAGGATCTTCAATATCCTTTCCCTGCCTTCGGAATTTGAAGACAATATTGAAAAGTCCGAATTTTCAATTTTGAATGAAAGGATTAAATTTGACGATGTGCGATTTTCCTATGAGAATGAAGATTGGGTATTAAAAGACCTTAATTTTGAGATAAATAAGGGAGAAAAGATTGCATTCGTGGGTGAGACCGGTGGTGGTAAGACCTCCATCGTCTCACTTTTGTTAAAATACTACAAGCCCAATACCGGTTTTATCAGCATTGATGGAATAGACCTGAATAAGATTAATCGTTATACCCTGCGTAAAAAGATTGGTTTTGTTCCCCAGGATGTCATTCTCTTTCCGGGCACGGTTCTGGATAATCTTCGTCTTTTTAATAACGATATATCCACGGAAAGAGTTCAGGAGGCAGCCCGACGAATCGGGATTCACGAAAGGATACAAAATCTACCCAAGGGCTACAATACCGACATCATTGAACAGGGCATAAATCTTTCATTTGGTGAAAGGCAATTGTTATCCTTTGCCCGGGCCTTGGTCTTTGACCCCGAGATAATCATCCTTGATGAGGCTACTTCGGCAGTTGACCCGCAGAGTGAAAGGATTATCCAGGAAGGCTTAAAAGAGCTACTCCAGAACCGAACGGCAATTATCATTGCCCACCGTCTGACCACCACCCGACTCGCGGACCGAATCTTGATAATCCACAATGGTAGAATTGTTGAACAGGGAAGTCATAACGAACTCTTAAAGAAAAGGGGATTTTACTACAATTTTTATAGACTCCAGTACTTACAACAGAAGGCGGATAAATGAAGACGATTGTGGCATTCTGGAAACAGAGGACCGGCAGGTTGATATTTCTGGTGATATTCACATCTATATACACATTTCTTGTCTTGTTGTTTCCCTATATATTGAAAGATATTATTGACGGCATAAAATCGGAATTTGGCATCAGACAATTGATAAATGCCATCATTCTTCTGGGTGCCATTGGTCTGCTGCGTTCTATTGCTGGTGTATTCCTGCCCTATACCCGGGGCAGGACCAATGAAATCTTTAATCTCAAGGAAAGGAATAATATCTTCAAATCTATCCTTACTAAAGGGCATACATTCTTTAATAAATTTCCCGCCGGAGATGTCTTGGAAAGGATTGATTTAGACCTTGGTGAATTATCCTGGTTTGCCTGTTCCGGCATATTCCGACCCCTTGAGGGTGTCCTGACCATTGCCTTTGCCGTCTATTTTCTTTCGCGTATTGAATGGAGACTGATGCTCATTGCCGTCTTGCCTATGTCAATTACGATTTTAGGCTATAGATTTTTTTCGCCCAAGGTTTATAGATATTTTAAAAATTGGCGTGAGGTAATTTCGCTCGTCCATAATTTTCTCCAGTCAAATTTTTCCGGGATTCGTATTATCAAGGCATACACCCTGGAAAAACAGAATGAAGGCGAATTCAAGAAATTATTACAGAGAAGGATAGATTCGGCAAGGAAGGTATTCAGGATTGAATCTTTGCTTCAGAATATGTTTGCTTCAATAGAGGAAATGGGGATAGTGCTTATTTTATTATGCGGTGGGATATTTGTGATAAAGAATATGATAACGATCGGAGGATTGATTGCCTTTATGGCTTATATCTTGACCTTACTCCATCCAATGATTGATATTGCCAATTTCTTTGTAGTCAAAAAACGGGCTGAGGTCCAGGTGAAAAGGATTGAAGAGATAAAGAATTATCCCCCGGATGTGTCAGACACCGGAAAGGTAATAGAATTTGATTTTTCAAGTATTACAGTAGAAGATTTGAGCTTCTCTTACGGAATAGATTTACCACCAGTGCTAAGTGACATCAATTTAAAAATAACCGCCGGTAAGAAAATTGGCCTTGCCGGGACTGTTGGTTCGGGTAAAACGACGCTTTTAAAACTTTTGATGCGTTTATCGGAACCAACAAAGGGTGCTATAAAATTAAACGGATTTTCAAGTTGTGAACTGAGTTTGAAAAAATATCGCGGGCTATATTCCTATGCTCCCCAGGAGCCATCGCTATTTTCAGATACCATATATAATAACATCGTATTTGGAAAGAAGATTGAGAAAGATAAACTGGAAAAAGTTATTGAGATATGCCAGTTAGACGATTTCATTAAAAATTCTCCAGCGGGCTATAACGGATTGATCGGTGAAAGAGGGCTAAAACTTTCAGGTGGTGAAAAGCAAAGGATAGCAATTGCCCGGGCATTATTGAATGAGAAGAAAATTCTGGTTCTTGATGATGCCACCAGTAATCTTGATGCGGAAACCGAAAAGAAACTCATCCAGCAAATCTCGGAAATTCGCGGGGTAACCTTAATTATTGTCTCACATAGATTATCGGTTCTTTCAATCTGTGACTATGTCTATGTTCTGGACAAGGGTAAGATTGTTGAAGAAGGTATGCCAGAGCAACTGCTAAACAAGAAAGGTTTGTATTGGAAGTTATATCAATATCAACTGATTGAAGGGTGAGATTCTATTTGATTACGGTGATGGCAGTCAACACACCATCTTGATTTTTGTCTCCTTGAGGACAAGATAACTTTCTTCGGTTCGCTTAAGGAAATTATCCAATTGTATATGGTCGCCCTTAATTATTGAATCAAGGACTCTGTTTTCATCACTTTCATCCTTATTGGAGCGAATACACTCAATCCTTTTGCCATTCAGGCAGATAAAAAACCTCTTTCTTCCTTTTTCCTCCCAGACCGGGCTGATGACCGGTATAATTTTGGGTTTCGTTTCAATAGATTTTGCAATAATTAAATAAGAAAACTTTAAATATCGCAAATCTCGGAATAACTTCCGATTGAGCAATTCAAGATATTGGGGCACAACCCAGGGGATTGATTGATAACACCATTCATGCTTCTTTTTTAATAAGGGACAGGGAGAGTTATGGTTACAGGGTAGTATTACATTGCCGATTTTTAATTTGGATTTTATCTCCATTAAGGAGCGGGCATTAAATTTCAGGGCTGGTTCAATAATTATTAAAATTCCTGGACTATGTAAACTTGTAAGGGCAGATTTGATAAGATTTAATTTATTTCCGGAAATTTCACCCAGGATATTGGAAAGGATAATAATGTCGTATTGACTTTGAAATTTCTTAAAGAAACTTTTATCTATATTTTCCACAGAACTTTTTGCATTGATTTCGAGGGATTGAGTGAATTTTCTATATCTATTTATCATCGCCGTTGAGGCATCAACGCCCAGGAAATTTATGTCTTTAATATCCTTTAGCGAATTAAAAATACCGATTGTGCCTGCGCCCTCACCGCATCCAGCATCAAGGACATTGAGAGCCTGATGGGGCAAGGAATCACCATAAATTTTCTTTAATTTCCCAACCACCCATTCGGTTTTTATAATATTTGCCGGAAAATTTAATGCCAGATACGCATCCGGTAGTTTGGATTCAATAAATTCTTGCTCTATAAATTTTTGCGCCAGTATCGCCATCTCTTTTCTCAGACTATCGATTCTATTTTGATAGATATTTAAGTTATCTTTATCTATTCCTTCCAGACCGAGTGCCTTTAGTATTAATTCTTCTACAGTTCTGGAAAGTTGTAGTATGGACTCCGGCATTGCGATTTATAAGACATCATAGTTCAACCTAATGTTAGTCGTGAGATATTTTTGGGGTATTCCCGGCCCTTCTTTCATGTATATATAACAGTTTGACCAGCCAATAGATGTTCTATCCTCAAGATAGTAATTCAGGGTAAATTTTATAATGTGATTTTTTATTCTCTTTTGTTTGAGTTGGTCAAGATAGTCCTGCCAATCATAAGAAATATCCGCCACAAATTTCGGATAAATTAAATAGATAAGTGATAGAGAGGAGGAGAATGACGGACTTTTTTCGGTGATAGTCAAATCCATCATCTCCTTTAATTGGAAGCGATATGTTAATGGATAGGCAAGACGAAGGGATGTCTTAAAGTGCACGAGCGGGTCTCCTCTCAGTTCGGAAAGTGTATCACCATCAGTTATACTATACGAGGCATAGCCATAACCGGTGAGGCCAAAGCCACCGGATAATTTTAAACCAAATTCACGCGGTGTGATATCTTCATCAATAACCTCTTTAATCTTGAACCAGACATATGCTGGAATTCTATAGATACCGATAGACTTTAAGTAATCTTCAATCTCTTTGTAGTAGAATTTTTCGTATCGTTGATAGCGCAATTGAAAATTCCATTTCTGATTCAATAACTGGGCGAGGCCGAGAATCTCATCACTCTTTAATTTTTTCTCAATTACCTTTTCTCTAATCAAGATATCTACAATTTCCATTGCCTTATAGGAGGCGGTTCCATCACGCAGGCGTCCCAGTCCGATGCCGCCGGTGGCGTCAAAGTTACCATAAACATCGTGGCTGTAATTACTGTCAATATTGTAGTAATTCCAATCCACACTACCATTGCCCGAAATTAGCCAGAAGAGATTGGAGTTGTTAATATAAAAATCTCCAGACAATGCCTCAACAAGCCACAAAGAAGCCCCTTTTAATTTCTCATCCCGGTGATTGACTGTATCAGTCCATTTTATATTGTCCAAAAAAGGGGAATAAAAGAAAGATAATTTTCCCTCAAAGACCCTAGGTTCGCTTTCCATTCGCCCGTCAAAGTCTAAGCTTGTATTTCCTGATAGACGTTGTGCTTTATAATTCTTTTCCTCTCCTGTTCTGCCATAAAATCCCAGACCGATATCCATATCATAACCAGCGGTCGGTGTCAATCGAAAATCGGTAATTTTCTGAGAAAAGGATATGGTGGTAAAGAACAAGAGTAAAATTGTACTTTTCAATTTCATGGACCGATTTATAACAGATTATTCTATTTCCCGACAGAATTCAAATAGTGTTCTAACACCAAAACCGGTTGCCCCTTTTGGTTGATAGAATCTATCTTTTTCGGCAAATTCCTTACTGGCAATATCAATGTGCACCCATTTCGCCTTTGCTACAAATGACTTCAAAAATATCCCGGCGGTTATCGGCGAGGCAAGTCTGCCTGCAGAATTCTTTATATCAGCAACATCGCTCTTCATCTTTTCTTCATACTCTTCAAAGAGGGGTAATTGCCACATCCTTTCACCGGTCTTTTTTGAGATATTAAGTAATTTATCTATCAATTCCTGGTCGTTTCCCATTACGGCCGCGGTAACATCGCCAAAGGCAATTGCACAACCTCCGGTCAGGGTCGCAATGTCAGCAATTATTTCTGCCCCCTCCCTTTCCGCAAAGCACAGGGCATCCGCCAGGGTCATACGCCCCTCGGCATCAGTTGAAATAATCTCAATCGTCTTTCCATTCATTGCCTGGACTATATCACCGGGTCTTGATGCCTTTCCAGAGGGCATATTCTCAACTGCGGGCATAATCGTTAATAGGTTAATCGCTGTATCGGTGCGGGCAAGGGCAATTGTTGTTGCAAATACTACACCACCACCGGTCATATCACCCTTCATCGCCCCCATTCCTTCCGCAGATTTTAATGAAATGCCACCCGAATCAAAGGTAAGTGTCTTGCCAATCAAGACAACAAGTGGTCCCTTGCTATTTTTATAGCGCAATGTAATGAATTTCGGTTCATTGTCACTACCCTGCCCAACCGATAAGAGGGCACCCATTTTTAATTTTTCAATCTCTTTTTTATCCATTGTGGTGACGGTAATCTTTTCGTCAAGGCCAAAGCCTTTTATAATTTCCTTTACCTTCTTTTCAAATTTCTCCGGCGTAAGGTTGTTTGCCGGCTCATTTGTAAAATCCCGGGCAATATTCTGTGATTCGGCAAGGATACTGCCAAGATGGGCACCTTTATCTATTGGCGGTATCTTGCTCTTGTCAATCTCAATAATTGCAAATTCATCAATTACTTTCCCTTCAGGTTTCTTGTAGGTATTAAATTCATAAAGTCCGAGGATTGTTCCCTCGGCGAGTGCCTGAGCAGCTATTTGGGGGTCAATACCACCGATTCCTGCGCCATGAAGGATTGTTCCAACCCTTTTGGTCTTTGACCTCTTTGCCGCCATTGCGGCCGAACCACTTGCCTTTCGGATTTCCTCAATTCCAAAGTTTTCACTCTTCCCGAGTCCTACTACCATCACCTTCTTTGCCTTTATCTTTCCAAAGGTGGGAAAGATTACAGTCTCCCCGAGTTTACCGGTTATATCACCATCCTTGATCATCGACGAGATGGCACCATCCAGTGCCTTATCTACTGCCCCTGTAGCACCACCGGGTATTTTTACTCCCGCAAAGAGATTAACGACCAACAAATCTCCATTATAATCTAAGATTGACTGATTCAATATCTTTATTTCCATCTTTCTCCTTTAAGTTTGGTCTATTATATATAGAAGTTTAATGTAAATCAAGATATATGATTCTTCAACTCTTTATATCGCTCAAGGGCAAGTTCATATTTAGCAAGGATTTCGTCCCGCTTTTCAACTGCAAATTTGTCATAGATATTTTTAAAGACCTCGCCTTTAAATAGGGAAATCGCCTTTTGGTATTCATTTTTGGCACTTTCCATGTCTCCCAGTCGCTTCATTGCCTCGGCCTGAATCAAGCACCTTTCAAATTCATCCCAGTCGGTTAAGAAATGGCATCTGCATATCAAATCAGGACCTTTCATATGTAGCATATTACTAGGAATGGCGAGTTTCTCTTTTAGATTCCATAGTAAATGGGAAAGATTACGAGCAGGGCTTTTCTCACTATGCCAGAATTTTTCGTATATCAATTTTAGAGGTATTGAGTGCCTTTTTTGTGTGGCAAGGAAGATAAGAAAAGATGCCTCTTTTGGTGTCAATTTAACATTGAGTGGAATTTCTCGATAAATTTTTATATCACCAAGGAAATTGACTGTATATACGATTGATTCCTTATTAAATACCGGCAGGTCTAAAAGTGGGCGCGGAAGGAATACCTTCCAGCCCCTTTTTATAAATTCTGCGATCATCTCTGGAAAAAATAGAATAAATCGGTGAAAAATACCCATAAGTTTATATCTTTGAGCAAATCTGTAAGCACGATGGTAGTCAGTGAGTTTTTTTGATTTATTCGCAATCTTTAATAGCCCGATCAATCTACAGACCGGATGTTTAAATTTCTCACTTTTTAGGGATTGAGACAGTAAAAGTCGGCGCACCATTAAATCCTTTTCCATTCTGTGTTTACTAAATAAAGGATTATATTTTTTAATCATCCTACGGGCATCTTCTTTTTGCCCTAATGCCATAAAGCAGGCGGCAATGGTTAGCGATGCGACATGGAGACAGTTAAGGATTTCAGATTTCTTTGCCTTTGCCAGAGCTTCCTGGGCAAATTCCAGACTTTCATAGATCTTCCCCTGCCCAAGGGTGCACTGGGATTTTATCAGAGGTGAGAGAAATGGAAGATATGATGCATCTTTTCTAATCGCCCTCAGTGCCTTGAGGCATTCATTGTACTTACCTGCCGATGCAAGGAGAATTGCCATATCTGCATTCAATATATCTTTATCATTCATTGTTAAACTCTCTAATTTATCCCTGAGTAATTTTTCAACAATAATTAGCGCCTTATTTTGATAACCAATGTGGGTATATAGATTAGCAATCTCACGATAAAGAATTGGAACTTTTATCAGTCCGCACAGGTATTTACACACTTTTGCCAGTTCCATTGCCTTTTTTATTCTCAACATCCTTGCATACGCCATTGCAAGTCCGATGTAGATATGAAATTTCAGGAGTGCATCTCCCTTTTTGGGCAATTTATTTCTTAAATCCTGTAAGAGTCTAACGCATTCTTTTGCCTTACCCATCCAGCTTAAAGAAATTGCCTCCAGAATTCCTGCATACAATGAAGAATAAAAAAGTCTTTTTTTCTCTAACCGAACCCTCAAATATTTTACATTTTTATAATAGTCCTGAAAATCCATTTGTCCAATTGTATCCATAAGATTATAAAGACTTAATATCTCTTCATCAAGAAATGCCTCGGGTCTTTGTAAGAGAATGGGACTATTGAGATTGATGTCTCTATTGATTAAGCCGTATCTCTTCCAGACCTTCCAGATGGTTTTTTTGGAAACTCGGATGCCCTTTCTTTCAAGAATCTTTTTAGCACGGGCAATGGTAATTGCCGGTATCTCTTCTTTTATCCGGGCAATCTCTTTTTCAATTTTGGGGTCCATCCTATTCCATGGCGAAAAAAATTTTTCCCTATTTAAAGATTCCTCTCCTCCGCTTTTATACCACCTCACCCAGCGCCACAGGGTAAGATGGGAAATACCAAATCTTCCTGCAACCTTCCTTAAAGATTCTTTGCTTTCAAGATAGTCTTTGACCACCTCAATCCGTTTTTTATATCTTGTATTCATTTTGCGGAAAAATTATATATATTTCATTGCGAGAGTCAATGGAAGAAAGGTTGGGTGGCAAAAACTATTGAAAAATCCATAACTCCTCGTCCTTCTCTTTTTGGTTTCCATAAACAATCTGGAATATAATAAATATAAGGACTTTATGGTGATACAAAAAGGGGATAAAAGGCTAAAGAGGGCTCAACATGGCAGAATCCTCTTTCACTTCTTGAGCCCTTTTGAACCATCTTCCATTTTTTGATATATCCGAGGGAGGTAATTATGGCTCCATTCATATTTTATTTAATCAATGAACTGTCAATCCTTGACTCATCCAATGTTCATACCCTCTTTGGGCAACTGCAGGAGTGTATTGCATATAACACGGTGATTGATGGTATCCAGATTGTGAATCGGGCATTATACCCAGGTGGGAATTTGAATGTCCACCAGGCCGATGGAGAAGTTTCTTTCTGGGCTCACGACATTTTTGTATACAGCGGACAAATGGGTTCTGCTCGCTATCCCCACTCCATTGCCTCAAACCCCGGACCGCATATCTCTTTTTCCTATTACTTTCCCGGTCCTATTCGGGGTGGGGCTGGGGCACAATTTGAATCCGGTGGCTGGTATAGTTCGTGCTGGGGCTATCCTGTTGATATTGGAATCGGTAATATCGGTGTGCGCCTTGTGCTCGGTAAGCAACTCTCCAATGGTAACCTTATCTTTATAATTTGCGGGATAAATAATGAAATTTATTGTAGTATCTATTCGTATGACCTCACCACAATGCTATCATCAGGAATCATTGGCTATGGGAATCTCTGGGGCTTTGATATCAATGATGAAGTTGGCTATGTCTTCTGGTACGACGACTCTATGAATATTCTCTATTGCCGAATTGATACAATCGGGATATCTTCTCCTGATACCTATGATATAGTCCTGCCCAATCCCTATCCGTTAAGTATACTCGGTTGGAAACAGATGGCAGTTACCGATGCAGGAAATCCATTGCTGGTTTTTGATGTCCGAAATGGTGCGGATGATACATATCCCTATTATTCCAAGGTCTATGTCTCTTATGCTGAGGGTGAATCCTGTGTTGCAGTCTCTTCAACATTCGGGGCGCCGGATACCGAATGCTTCTATCCGACAATCGCAACCGGAGGAAATCTGGCGGCAGTAATTTACAGTATGCCAAGGAATGACCTCAATGACTCTCTTTGCTGGAATGATATTTATATTAACTGGTCAACTGACCAGGGAATAACCTGGGGCACACCTGAGAATCTTACCGCCCAGAATGATTCTTTACGATTGGGCCTTCAGCAGATTGCAAAGAGGCTTGACATAACAAGGAGACGCGCATTCATTCTTTGTGCTGCGGGCAATTATGACCCTTATTGGACTGCCTTTAATGGATTGAGAAGCGGTGATATAGGAATTTACTTTACCTTCAACGATTACACCGGGAGCAAAGAGGATAAAAAGTTAAAGGTGGAAGATGTAAGGTTGAGACTTGAAGTCTTTCCAAATCCATTTAA
>JBDRWA010000071.1:0-11848 GCA_039802145.1 Caldifarciminota bacterium
ATTGACAAATTCAAATTCCCTTAAAACCGTATCATATAGTTCAAGATACTGGCAGGCTGTTTTGAATAATTCAATTTTTTCATTACGGGATAGCTTTTTTACAGCATTGAGACACTCAGCAAAAGCGTTTTTTTTCACACGAAAGAGCAGTGCAGAAAGTATTTTATCATCGCCATTTTTTGTGTAATCTTCAAGTATAACCTCAGAGGTATTATTACTCTTTACTTTTATTCTTCTGCAATATTTCTCTAATTCGGGGTAAGTCTTTTGGTCATAATCATTCGCTTTGTAAAAGAGTATAATTGAGGGGGCAATGTGCTTAACCTCTTTAAATAACCGCCCGCCCAGTTCCTGTATTTCTTTAAGCTGGTGGCTGGCAAATCTACGGATCATCAGTTCAAGATTGCGGGCATTGATTGTCGCGCCAATCTGGGTCTGTGTAGCAAGGGAGAGGATATATCGTGCGTCTTCCTTTGCTGAATTTTCAATCAATCTTAATGACTTGGGGTCGTTAGCAATTGGGCAATTTTTCAGCTTAAAAGACTTTAACTTTTCAAATAATTTTTTATAAAGATTGTTCTGCAGTTCAATAATTTCGCAATATTCATTCAACAAATTGGTTTTTTTTATCTCTTCTGGAATTACAAAGTCTCCTTTTAATGTCACATAGCGCTGGGATTTTTCTGTATAGGAACAGAGACGAAATTTTTCAAATTCTTCTACTGCCCTACGTGATATACCGACTATGTCAAAATTGAACACCGCATGCTCAGCGATAGAGTGGTGGCTCATTTCAAAGATAATCCTTCTGTTTGAACTTCTTGCCTTTTCGATTTCTCTTAATGCTTCTTTTCTTAATACACTGACAGATTTCGGACTTCTACTTATTCTTGCATAGGCTGCAGAAATTGTTTCCGGGGTAAAGACAAAACTCCTTTTATTATTTTTTAATATTTTAATCAGTTCTGTATCAATATTATACCCGGCGAGAGTAACCTTCATTCCATTAACCGCCTTTTTATGTCTTCGGCAACAAACTTCAGGGAAGGGAACATTTCCATTGCAGTATCACGATAGACAGATAGATCCTTACCTACGGGATCCGATACTTCATTGTATTTTGTTCTTCTTTTATACTCTTTTAACAAAAATGTTTTTAGGGCGGAGTCAGGAGCAATCTCCAGAATTGTCTCATAGTGTTTAAATTCCATAACAAGTATTAAGTCCGCTTCATCAATCAATTCTTTTGTTATATATTTTGTTCTATGATCTGTGATATCACCACCAAATTCTTTTACTACAACACGTGCATTTTCGCTTGCTGGAAGGCCATCTATTGCTGCAGTACCGGCTGATTTGACATCCACATATCTTTCATTTAACATTGTCTTTATAATCCCTTGAGCCATAGGACTGCGACAGGAATTGCCCGAACAGACAAATAGCAGATTAAATTTTAATGATGGGTCAAGTTTTATCCTTCTGCCATAGATTTTCTCAATCTCAAGGATTGGCACTGCACCTTTTCGTCTTATCACGGGAACGGGTGTAGTCAAATCAATGACCGTGGAAGGCTTTCCGTATAAAGGTCCCCCATCTATTATCAATTCAATCTCAGGAAATTTTTCGGAGATTTCGGACGGACTATGTAATTCGGGGTCACCTGAAATATTGGCGCTTGTGACTGCAATCGGTTTGTTGTAATAATCAAGGAAATTTACTATGAAATCGAGGGCAGGGATGCGCACCCCGATTCTCTTCCCTCCATCTTCGAGATTACACTCAGGATTCTTTTTTAATATTACGGTAACGGGTCCAGGGATGAAATAGTCAATTAATTTCTTTTTGGTGATGATTGCGTAATTTTGTAGCAAACGTCTTGGGATGAAGTATGTAAATGGTTTATTCGCCCTTTTCTTTAAACCTTTCAGTCGTTTTATTGCCTCATAGTTCGTGCCATCTACAGCCAATCCGTAAATAGTATCGGTAGGAATGGCGATTATGCCATTATTATTTAATATCTCTGCAGTCTTTTTATAAATCTCTGTGTCGTCCGAGATTTTCACAATCATAATAAAACCTTATCGCACCTTCCTCTTGCGTTTCATCTTTTTCATCCCACTGCTTCCAATATCCTTTCTGTAAAACATGCCATTGAAATGAATCTTTTTTATTTCATCGTACGCCTGCTGCTTTGCTACCCTTAAATTATCAGCAGTACATACGACATTCAATACTCTTCCTCCGGCTGTAACAAGTTTTCCATCTTCTATTTTTGTCCCGGCATGAAATAAAAGCGTGCTTGAGTTAAGGGATTCCTTAAACTGTATCTCTTCACCAATTTTATAGTCAAAGGGGTAACCTGCAGAGACCAGTACAACACAGATTGACCAGAGATTTTTTATCTTTAAAATCAAATCTTGCACATTGTTTTCAACGACGCCCAATAATAATTCAACTAAATCACTCTCAATCAAAGGCATCATTGCCTGAGCTTCAGGATCACCGAATCGGCAGTTGAACTCTAAAACCTTCGGACCCGAAGCGGTTATTATTAATCCAGCGTAAAGAACGCCCTTGAAAAAAACGCCGCTTTCATGCATACCGAGGATTGTTGGCTGGATGATGACCTCCTGAATAAAATCAGAAACAAGCTTACTGGTTGGGTAAGGAGAATATGCACCCATTCCTCCAGTATTGGGGCCACGATTTCCATCATATAGTCTTTTATGGTCCTGTGCTGATGGTAAGAATAACGTCCTCAACCCATCGGTAAGAACAAATACTGAACATTCCTGACCAGTCAGGAATTCCTCCACTACAATCCTTTTTCCTGCTTCACCAAGTTTGTGCTGGACAAGGATTTCATCTATAATCTTTTCATATTCATTTTTATTATTAACAATAAATACACCCTTGCCACCCGCTAAGCCCGCTGCCTTTATAACCACAGGAAACTCATTGGTAGTTTTTAAATATCTGAGTGCCTGGGTTACACTGTCATATATTTGAAACCGAGGAGAAGGAATTCCATATTGTGCCATAAATTCGCGCGCAAAAGATTTATCTGCCTCAATTCTGCTCGCCGCCTTTGTAGGTCCGAATATTTTCAATCCGTTTTTATTGAATTCATCAACGATGCCTATCGAAAGGGGAAGTTCAGGACCAACTACTGTTAAGTCAATATTTTTTTCTTTGGCAAAGCGAATTAATCCATTTATATCTGTAGGAAGGATATTTACACAGTTTGCAATCTTGGCTATACCGGGGTTCCCCGGTGCTGCATATAGATTTTTTACTCTCTTTGATTTATTTATCTTCCAGGCAAGGGCATGCTCCCTGCCACCACCACCAATGATTAGAACATTCATACTGCTCCTTTACCATAATTTTTTGCAAAATTATATTACAGCCGACGTTTAACAAAATCAACAATTTTTTTAAATTTTGATGGTGATTCTTCTATAATACTCCCCAGGACGATAAAATCCGCACCGGCATCAAATAACTTTTTTGCATCGCTCTCCTTTCTTATTCCACCGCCAACGATTAATGGAATAGAAAGGTGCTGTTTTACCTCTTTTACTATTTTTTCAGAAACAGTTTCATCTGCGCCGCTGCCTGCCTCAAGGTAAATAGCTTTCATGCCCAGATATTCTCCAGCAAGCGCATGGGCGACGACTATCTCAGGTTTATCTCTGGGTATAGGGCGGGTATTTGAAATATATTCTACTGCGGTATATTTACCAGATGATATGAGGATATATCCAACAGAAATAACCTCCAGACCAAACGATTTTATCAAAAATACCGACTTGACATGTTCACCAATTAAAAATTCTGGATTACGACCACTTAGAAGAGAAAGAAAGAATATACCATCTGCAAACTTTGAGACCTGGTGCGCGCCTCCAGGGAATAATATGACCGGACAATCAGCATATTTTTTCACAACTGCAACAAAACTATCAAAATCTTCGTTTTTCAATAAAGATGTACCAACAAGTATGGCGTTTACCCCACAATTTGAAACAAACCGAGCAATTTTGGATATATTCTTCTTTAAAATGCGGTCAGGGTCAAAGAGAGCAATTATTCCAGGGCTGGAATCAATCATTTTTTTCCAGATATATGAATTTGTCATTGATAAGATTATAACCCAATTTTTGAAAAAATCAAGGTGTTTTTTCCTATTGACAATTTTCAGATTTTGGATATAATCATACTATGATTGGGAGGTTGCATAGGGACGTCTAAGATGTTGGATGGCAAGAAAAACTGAATTATTTATAACTCTTATTGGTGATATTTTAATTTTATTCTCTTTATTTTTCGTTGCTTGGCAATCATCTGAAATAAATCAGTCAGCCACAAGTGAGCATGCGATTATAGCAAATATAGCACTTATCCTTTTCTGGTTATTAATTTTCCGTTCTTTTGATTTATATAAAACCCGCTCAGAGATACAGATAATGAATAGTTTTTTTACTTTGCTCAAAGCAATTATCTTGGGAATGGCGATACTTCTTTCATTTGCTTATTTAATGAATGTGGATTTCTTCAAGGCAAAAGGGTTTTTACCTGCTTACTGCATAATGTTTTCTTCGTTAATATTATGGAGATTTCTTTTATGGGGTTTGATCGGAGAATATGTGAAGAAAATACCCAGAAAGGTTATTCTGTTTAAAAATGGTGATGGACTGTCTGATTGTGGATATCGGGGATTTTCCGCGGTGAAAGAGATAAAATTTTCAGAAATGACGGCTGATGTTCCCAGAAGAATTTTTAAAGAAAACCGAATAGATGGGATTGTGATTGAAAGCAATGGGCATACGCAGGTGGATATTTTACAATTGATATCTCAGTTCACGGAGAGTAATTATGATATCTTTGTTTCCCCAAAACTTTATCCCATTGTGTATCAACATTTTCTCATAAAAAAAGTTCCAGATTCAAATCTTCTTCAGATAATATTCCACCCACTTTCTGCCTGGGATAGGTTCTTAAAAAGAGTGACTGATGTGCTGCTCGCATTAATTGCATTAATACTTCTGTCTCCTTTAATAGGAGTGATTGCATTTTTGATAAAGATTGATTCTCCAGGGCCGGTCTTTTATACACAAAAAAGGGTGGGTTTCAGGGGTAAGAAATTTTCATTGATCAAATTCCGTTCCATGATTAAAGATGCTGAAAAATATACAGGACCTGTATGGGCAAAAAAGGATGATAAAAGAATCACTCGGATGGGAAAGATAATGAGGCCATTCAGGTTGGATGAATTACCGCAGTTGATAAATGTTCTAAAAGGAGATATGAGTTTTGTCGGTCCCAGGCCTGAAAGACCCCATTTTGTATCAAAATTTGTCAATCAAATATCCCTTTATCCTTTGCGCCATACAGTCCATCCAGGTATTACAGGACTTGCTCAGGTAAAATACTCTTATGACCGGACGCTTGAAGATGTGAAGAAAAAACTTGAATATGACCTTGAATACATAAATAATATTTCGTTAAGAATGGATTTAAAAATATTTTTGAAAACAATTCTTACCGTACTAAAAAGACAAGGAGCACATTAAAATGATTTTGATTTTATATATTATAAGTCAGAATTTACCCTTTACCTGGTCTCAGAGTTATTCTACTTTTGATAAAGCAGAATGTTTGAGCCCCGCTGAATATAGTATTGGTTTTGGAGTTGATAATTATTGTATTTACAGTAGTACCAATGATACAATTGCCTATGATGAAAGAAGATTTGATCTCTGGGTAAAGTCCGGTGTTATAAAGAAATTAGAATTTGAAGTGAAATACTCATATCCAACTGCCGGACTTATTGCAATAAAATACCAGATAACAGATATGTGGATTTGGAGCGCTTTTAAACTTGGTTTTGGATATATGAAAGGAACAAGGATTGGTTATATAACCGATTATGTCTATGATTTTTATGGTTACTTATTATTAGAAAAAAATTTTGTTAAAAACATCAAATTTTTATATACACCGAAATTTATCTATTCAATGCATTATCGTGACCGTCAGGAACATTCTGATAGACTACCAAGATATATTTCCCATTTTGGCCATTGTTTTGGCTTGAAAATCGGCAGAGATATTGAATTTATTCCAGAGATAAACTGGCTCTGGGGTAATAATGAAGGCAAGAAATATATGGTAAACCAATTCGGACTGGGTGTTAATGCTAAAATTTCAATATTGTAGTTGCTTTAACATCTCAAGGGCAGGAGAAAAAGTAGGGTCTAATTTTAACGTTTCCTTTAATTCTTTAATTGCTTCATCAAGATCTTTATTAAGATAAAGGCAATAAGCAAGATTATAATGTCCAAGCGGAAACAAGGGGTTTAATTCTACTTCCTTTTTGCATAATTCTAATCCCCTTTCAATTTTACCGGTCAGGGCACAGGCTATTCCCAGTGTTGTTGATGAACCGATCAGGTTAGGATATAAATTAATTGATTTTTCCATTATCTGGTATGCCTGCTCAGGATTTTTGATTAAAATTGCATTTGCCCTCTGGAGTAAAAATTTTGCTTTGTTAATCCTTCTAACAACGTCTTTAGTATATTGGTCATCAAAGAATTCAATCTCTTTTGTTTGATTTCCAAAAGCCTTTAAATCATATATCGGCTGATAGACAAAATGTAAAAAAGGCTTTTTTGCTTCTCCATCAATTACTTGATAAAGCCGATAAAAGTTATTTTGATAAACCAATGCAAAATGTTTTAAATCTTCGGGAAAGAAGTGCATAATAAAAACTGCTGAGTTGGATTTAACCCGCGTTTTGCCCGCAATCCAGCGACTTCCATCATTTGAATTATCAAGTAGGAGCTTTATGTCATATAAAAAATAATTAACTTTATATTTTTTACAGAAATAATAAAAATCATCTTCTGTACTATAAATTGATTCAAAGAATTCCCCTACTCGTTTCTGACAATTTTTTACCTCAAATTTTGGCTGGAGCACAATAGCACGCTGGGCATAAGCGAAAATGAGCGGTCCTGCGCCGAAAGAAGATAAGAATACGGCAGTTTCAGGAGTTTGGAATTTTATATACCTTACGAGTTCAACATTATTAATCCGCCAGTTGTATATCTCGGTTGTAGTTTCATTGCCAAATATTGTCCGAAGCATCCTAATATATCGGGTTGGACTGTGAAGATGGTATCCTTGATAAAAATTAAATAAAAAGATAAATATAATGAGTACAGGTTTAAAATATTTATAAAATCCTTGATTCTTTTTTATAGGGACTGTGTCGATTGTAACGGCAAGTACTGAAATGAAATAGTTGTTAAGGATCCCCATCCTTTCAATAAAAATATAACTCAAAAAGAAAAGGATGCATAAAAAAATAAATAACCTGATTACGGATTCAGAGAATCTTCTTTTTAATAAATATATAAAGCCAAAAACTGAAGGTATTATAATGGGGAAAAGATTTTTGAACAAACTTACTGGATGGGGACTATTGAATGCCTCAATCCATAATGATCTTGCTGGATAAGCAAGCAATTCTGGGTCAACGGGTTTAATCCCAAAAAATTTAATCTTGTTTATAAGCAAAGACCAGACATGGATATATTCAGATTCAATATTTAAAATTTTTGATATTATTATACTTGCCATAAAAAGTACCAAGCCGGATATAATTGAATACCAGCCATGACATGAGGATATTAAAGATTTATCAGATTTCGGGGCAAAGAGAAAAATACCTAATATCGCCCCAAAACCCAGTACAAAAGGGACTGAAATGAAATAAAGTCTGCTTTTTAATACCGGCACAAAAAAACTTCCTAAAAGAGGTATTAACAGTGTATAAAAAAGCACAACGCTATTTTCTTTTATCTTTGAACCTTTTTCAAATATCCAGAGGTTAAAGATTGATATGAGAATAAATGCAATAAAAACAAATCTTGAGAAATGCCAGGAGCAAAGGCTGATAAGAAAACATACGCCAGATAAAATTGAAAAAAAGACTTTATTCTTCGGATTCTTTAATGCATAAAAATATCCAGCAATTCCAAAGATAATAAAGGGCAGGGCGAAGTCTTCATTAAGAAAGCCAAATGTTGAACGACCTACGGCAACAAGGGAAAAATTGAATAATAAACCCGCCATTATTGAATAAAAATGGTTTATGCCTATTGCCCTACTGAGAAAATAAACTGCAAAGATACTTAAACTTGCGCAACCCGCAATAAATATTATCGCCCAGGTATGAAAAAGGATATTTCTTTCTTTCAGTCTCAAGAATCGGTAAAGCCAGCCACAGGGGTATTCCATAAAAATTGTCAGGTTTTCAAAAATTCTCACCCCTTCCGGTGCCTGTAGCTTAGGGTCAAACGAAGGAATTGATTTGCCCTCAGCAATAAGTTCTGCATAGTGGTATTGGAGTGCATTCTCCGTCCAGTAAAAGGCGGTGTGGTCTTGGGGGTCATAATATTCGGGATTTGTACTCAGGCGAGTCCGATATAAAATTGAAATTCCGTAAATGGCAAGGAGAGTGAGAACAATAAGGATATTTTTTAAATTCATTTGCTTGCTATCCATATTTTATAATAGGGACTATCATATATTACGGAATAACCCGAACCAGATAAGACTTTGAATTCATCTTCAAGATATTTATCCCATCGGTAGGTCAACGACCATTCGGGAAATATTTTGTCCCACACCGCGCAGGTAATCCTTTTTTTTCTTATTGCCTCTTCCACTTCCAATCTCCACAATTGCCGGGTATTTTCAATCATACTATACCAACTGGTGAATTTCAAACCCTTCAGGGGTATGTTTTCTTTTATAGCTTTCAACATTAAACGATATGGTCCAATACACTCCTCATAATCAATAATTTTCAATCGCTGTGCTTCAACTGCAAGATAATCCGGCATATGAACAGGCATATCCGATGGGGTATTAAATTTAATAATTTCGGCACATCTTCTTACCTCCCGGCGGGGGATATATCCCAATCCCTGATAATAAGATGGATTCAAACTCCCCAATGAAATAAAAACAATTATCAAAGTGGTGATAAAGATAACTGAAGTAATATTCTTTTTTTGAGTCGTTAAAAATTTCTTGAGAAAATAGATGCTTACTCCATTACCCAGTGCCAGCGGTAATAACAGGTCAATCATATTGTGTTGCCAGCAGGTTGAACTTATGAAAAGAAAGAATAATGTGTATTCAAAGAAGATTACAAGCGGAAATATAAAAAAATTATTGTTAGAGAAAAGGCATAAAATTATACCGCTTGCCCCTAAAATCCATAGATAATTCAGACCTATCAAAAATGGATCAAAAAACCTAATGCTGACTGTAGTATCATAACCTTTAAAAAAGTGAAAATAAAAGATTTGATAAAAAGCAGGCTTCTGGTATTTTAAAAGAAAGTAGCCATAAATACCAATTACCACAATGAAAAATCCTGCTACCAGGTAGCATATTGCCTTGAATTCTTTTTTAAAAAGAAGGTATATTACTGCGGCAGGAAGAATAAATATTCCTGATAATTTAATACTGAAACCAACGCCTGCCAAAATGCCAATAGAGACCCAGTTCAATGGCTTAAAATCGCTGCGGATAATGAACCACATTACCAGGATTGAAATGAAAAGGGTAAAAATTTCTCTTTCAAAAATGTGATAACGGAAGAACAACGAAGAGAGGCTATAGACCGAAATAACGAATATTGCAATGTATTTATCAAAGATTCTTCTGGCTATATCAAAGAGCAAAATTGTTGAAACTGAAATAATTACCGCAGTCAATATCTCAGCAATACGATAGGAAACACCAAAGAGGTTATATAAAACTGCAAGCAGATATTCTATTGTTGGCGGATGGACACAGATGGTTTGAAGAAATGGTTTCAATCCTGATTTAAAAGCGAATGCATGGTATAAGTATATCGAATCTTCAAACCAGGCATAAGGATAGAGGATACGAAAAAAACGAGGTAGAGCCGCAATCAATAATACAAAAAGCCAGATTGAGTTTGAATGTTTAAGAAACCTGATTCTTATATACTCTATCCTATTCCGGTATTATCTTATAAACCTGGTCCTTTTCATGGACAACAGAATCTACCTTCATTCCGATACTTTCGCCCTTCTTTGCTTTTTCTATTGGCTTATGTTCAATCTGCATTGAGTTAACAACCTGTTGGAAATCAGTGGTATGCCCTTTGATATGAATCGTATCACCTACATTGAGTTCATCCTCAGTTAATTCAATCACGGCAACACCGATTTTATTAAAATAATGAGTAACTTTACCAATAAGTTTTTCCATGATCAACTCCTTTTAATTATTTTATTTATTTTCTATTTGAAGTCAATAAGCATCCTGCCGCAATTATTTCGTCACCTTGATCTCAAACGGCTCAGCAATAACCTCTTTATCGGTATTGTAGTATTCATATACCCGTGAAGACTGGACCTTTGCCCGAACCGGATATTTTGCCTTGAGGCTGTAAGATAATTTAATCGGTTTGTCTGAAGAGATTGATTCAATATAGATAATTATCTGGCGCGAAGTCAAACTGTATTTCTGAATAACTTTCTTGTTAACATACTCATCAAGGGTCGGGGTTTGGACTTCAAATCCCGGTGGAATTCCTAAGTCAATCATCACCATCTGGGCAGTACCACTCTTTAATAATTTGATAGCAACATCAACATTGACCAAATCATTGATTGCCAGTTGCTTACGGTCATAGTTCAGGTCAATGGCAAAGAGGGGCATCGGTGGCTTTGGCAAATCCTTCCAGGGAATATAATAAGTACTCGTAAGCTCATACAGAAAACTGCCTTCGCCTTTGAGCTGGATCTCAATAGTATTTTCACCCCCTCCTTTATCCTCCCCCTTCAAGGAGGCGGAAAGGAGCGTGGGGGTCAAATCAACCTGCTGCATTACATCTGCATTGTTTTTATCAACTTTTATTTCAGTCACCTTTTTACCATTATTAAAGACAATAACCGTTGCATTCACATCTTCACTGACACTACCAAGTGCACCAACAAGTGCACGCAGGGCAATTATCGTTCCCTGGGTTGTATACCATGTTCCACTTGGGTCTTTAGAACGAATCAGATATGTCAATGCCTTGGTTGTCACATCGGCGAATTTGCCGGATTTTACCAATGCGTAGGTAGCAAGACCGCTTGCCTCAATATCCGCACCCTTACCACGGGTAAAAGTAATTGAGGGAAGTTCTGATTCCCAGTATATCGCACCATTATCTTCCTTTGCCATATCAATGAGCTTGCGCAAAATTTTTATAGTAATGTCTGATTTTGGTTCCATTGATACAAAGGCATTGGCAATAAGGGCAAGGATATAGGCATCGTTAACTTTCTCCCATTTACCTTTCAAATAATCAAGCCCCTTTTGTGCCGAACCGTCTTTCTGACCAATCTCTGCAAGTGCCCAGACAATATAGGCTGTGGGCATTATTTCATTATTTTGGATCCTTCCCCAGGCTTCAGCATGGAGATATTGCTTATCTGGTGACCAGGAACCATCTTTATTCTGTTGATCCTTTAACCACTGTGCAGTCCTTTGAATTACCCTTTCATCAATATTATAAACCTTACCCATATCATTGAATTCCATCAGCCCATATGCGCTAAGAATCTTATTTGCCGGTGCATCACCAAACCAGGAGAATCCACCACCCTTTACTTCAAACGATAGTAATCGCTGATAACCAATACTGATATATTCTTCAGCTTTCATTTCAGTCTCGGGTTTTATCTGCTGGGTCTGACGGAGATAGTTTAAGATCAAAATATTGGGATAAGTGATTGAAGAT
>JBDRWA010000072.1:0-11786 GCA_039802145.1 Caldifarciminota bacterium
AATATCATTTCCTGATTTGGGGCACTACCAAGGATCTTTCCGGCAAAAAGTCGGAAATATAATGGCGATAGATATAACTTTGAATTTTTCTCAAACTCAAAACTCAATTTTGTAAAACTCCAATCAGTATTAAAAAATTTATCAGTTCCGCAGAGGTTCATGCCCATAAACCAGTGATTTGTGTGATAAGAGAATTGATTCTGTAGTAAATAATATTCTGTAATCGTCCAATCTATTGAATCAACCGAGATAAATGATTTTAGATTATTATAACTTAAAAAAGTCTTTATATCTATCCTGGGGTTTGAAGTTAATAGAATTCCAAAATTATTCGTAAAACCTGCCTCATATTTTAATTCATCATTATGGTTAGAAGCTTTTAAAAATATTCGGGAACGATAACCCTTTTTGAAGATAAGGGGTGTCTGATAATTGAAGTTATAATAATGTTTTTTGCTTTTGACACCGTAAATATAGCCAACCAGCCACTGGTTTTTCCCCTTGATGAAATCTGCATCAATAAATTGAGTGCCGGCAAGATAAAATCCCGGGGTGAAGCCGTCGTTTGTATCATACCATAAATAAGGGAGAAGAAAGACCTGATAGGTATCAAACGAGGGCCAGTTGAAGAATGGTTTTATTGCAAATTTCTTTGGATAAAAGTTATTATAGCGGTCTGCCTCAGGTGTGTAATTATATGGGTCAATGATTACTTTCTTTATTTTCCTTGCTTGAGAAAACTCAAAGGTATCTATCTTTTGTTCAATCTTCAAAACCTGTGCACCATTGTCAGTCTGAACCAGTAAATCGGTCGGAAGCAAAAATTCACCCTTATTTTCAATCATAAGAACATTTTTTGATATCTTTTTTATCTGCCAGTCACAATATTTTGTAGTATGTAAAAAATCATTGAAGAATTTTTGCAAATCCTTGCCACTCACCTCCTCACATATACGGATAAAATCTTCGGTATGCGGATGTTTGAATTTGAATTCTTCAAAATATATTTTCAATACCTTATCAAATATGCTTGTGCCGAGATATACCTCAAGATATCGCAAGAATAAGGCAGGTTTTGAATATGCAGAAGTTTGATACACAATCGGTGCATCCACAAATTCATAAGCAGGGGTCAAAATTGGTTTTTCTAACTCATTGGTTAGGGTAATATAATAAAGCAACTTACTGGTATAGTCGTGCGGTAGTGAAGGAAGGCTCTTAGATTTCAAGAATGAATTGGCAACACCGTATTTATCAATAAAATATCTTGCCTCAGTGTATGAGGTCAGCCCTTCGTCAAGCCAGGCTTCGTCCATTTCATTAGAACCGAGTATGCCATAAAACCACTGATGGGCAATCTCGTGGATAATCACCATCTCAAACTGCCTTGTCAGTCTATCTTCACTAATGCCAATTATTACCAGATTTGGATACTCCATTCCACCACCAAAATATCCCTGGACCACACTCAATTTTTTATATGGATACATACCAAACCACTTATTATATCTCATTATCGCATCAACTGCATAATCTCCGGCATTCTCCCATTTTTTGCGGTATTTTTTTATATAATAAACCTCAATCTCTATTCCATCAACTATTCTCTTCTCAATCTCAAAATCTTTATCACAGACCCAGGCAAAGTCATGGACATTCTCGGCAAGGAAGCGAACAATTTTTCTATTATTCTCTAATTTAGATGAATCTAAAACCACACCACTACCTGCCACTACATAATCGTTTGGCAATTCTATTGAAACATCAAAATTTCCAAATTCTCCGTAGAATTCACCGATTGCGTGATAACCCTGCTTGTGCCAGCCCTTTTCATCAAAGACACAGGGCTTTGGATACCACTGAACTATCTCATAATGTTTACCCCTGTATCCGAGACGGGAGAAAATCTTTGGAATTTTTAAAATTGCATCAATTTTTAGAACAGCTGAATCTCCGTTCAATAAAGGTTTATCAAGCACAACTGCCATAATCGTTTCATCTATTATAAAATTTAATTCCCTCTCCCCTATTTGCACCGAATTTATATCAATCCAGCCCCTTTCTGACTTCTTTGCCTTCAAGAATTTATAAGAACCCATTTTTTTTAATTCCTTTGCAAAAGTAGTGTTATTGTCACGATAAGCATTGGCATAGAGATGGAAATATAGAGTTTCAAGACTGACTGGTGAGTTGTTATGATAGGTCAAAACTTCAGTAATTTTTAATGTATTATTCTCATCATCAAGAATGCACGAGATTTTGTAATCCACCTTCTGCTGCCAGTATTGCAAGAAAAAGAGTAAAAGCACCATAAGATTGGATTATATCCATCTATTGGGATAAATCAAGGGATTGTCTAAGCCATCAGATTATCAACATTGCATCACCATAGGATAAAAATCTATATCTTTTTTCAATCGCCTCTTTGTATGCCTTAAATATCAACTCCTTTCCAGCAAACGCACAGACGAGTAATAAAGGTGTTGAACAGGGAAGGTGAAAATTTGTGATAAGGCAATCAATCACCTTAAATTTATGACCCGGATATATAAATAGATCAGCATATCCAGAAAACGGCATAACTTTTTTTTTACCATCTTTATTTTTTGAAGCAATATATTCCAGGGTGCGCGTCACGGATGTGCCAACACCGATTACTTTTTTACCTATGTTTATCAGTTCCGCAGCCTCTTCAGATACCTCTACATATTCTGGATCCATATAATGCTCTTCAATACTTTCCGAACGAATCGGTTTGAATGTTCCGGGACCAATATGGAGTGTAATATAAGCAATTTTAACACCCTTGCTTTTAATTTCATAAAGAATTTCTTTTGTGAAATGTAATCCTGCGGTTGGTGCAGCAATTGAACCAGTCTTTTGGGCAAATACGGTTTGATATTCCTTTTCATCTAATTTCTCTGGTTCTCTCTTTATGTAATGAGGCAATGGGACCTTCCCCAAGTCTTTTATTACATCTTCTACACCTTTATTGAATTCAAGATGATACCTTCCTTTCTCGCGACTCTTTACCTGAGCAAATACATCATCAGTAAAAAATATCTTTGTATTATCCCTGATACGTCGGCCCGGATTAATGAGCGCAGTGCATTCGTTATCATTGTATGAGATTATAAGAATTTCAATATGGGCGCCCGTCTCCTTTTTCCCAAAAATCCGTGCCTTAAAGACCTTTGTATCATTCAAAACAAGAATATCACCTTCGGAAAAATATTCTATTATTTCATAAAAATGGCGA
Source organism: Caldifarciminota bacterium (assembly GCA_039802145.1). GTDB lineage: Bacteria > Hydrothermota > Tepidihabitantia > SM23-42 > JAOAFX01 > JAOAFX01. The sequence continues at coordinate 3,260 of JBDRWA010000072.1, forward strand.
TGGATTATCGCACCGCTGTTTCTGTTTAGAATAAGCAATTTTGCCTCTGCCCTATTCTCAAGTGGATACTGGGCAATCAGGTCTTCAGGTAAATTATAATAAAATTCCTGGAGTTTCATAACCTATGGCTTCTCCGCCAGCACATAAGACCTTCTTCCTTCTTTAAAAAAAAGTTTTATTAATTTACCAAGGCCAAGTGTATCAAGGATAAAGAATGTATCAATCTCAAGTCTATTCAATATTTCAACAAATAAGATATTTAGCGCTGAATCAGGAAAGAATTTATCTGATATTGATTCAAAAATATTGGTTAATATGGTAAAAGGCTTTACCCAGCCCCTGGATTCAAACTCAAAACTACCTGATTCAACAATTTTGAAACCTTTTTTCTCAACGATTATTTTTAATTCTTCTGGTTTATAAGCGGTATGTAGATAACCTTCGCCTTCCACCCCGTTCTTTATGCCGAAACTCTTTAAAACACCGAGTTTTGTTATTACTGGGCGTTTTTTTGAATAAGAAGGGGTTGTGATCAGTATCACTCCCCTGGGCTTAAGAATTTTGAATAATCCGATAAGAAAATCGTCCACTCGATCAAGGTGTTCAACGACTTCAATCGCAATTGCATTATCTATTGAATTTTCTTTTATAAATTCAATATTTCGCAAATCTCCCTGGATAAAATTTATGTGGGGAAAGAGCTTTTTGCCTTTTATCAGCAGAGAGAATGCAATGTCAACACCAATTACGGCACCTTTTTTCCACCCTGAAGAGAGCCGTCCGATATTACAACCACAATCAAGCAGGATACCTTTGGGTAATTGCCTCAATTTTTGAAGCACCCATTTTTTCCTCATTATGCCACTCAGACTTGAATATGTTAATTTATCCTCAGGATAAAGTTCACCAGCAAGTTCATAAAATTCGCGATATCTATCAGCCATTAGAATTTTATCCTTGTTTGAAATTTTAAATTCTGAATCGGCGTCTCATCAGGCGGGAGCTGGATACGATATATTAAACTGAAAATAGTATTATTACCTATCCCCATTGAACCACTCAAAGTAAATATCTTGGTCAATCCCGGTGGCTCATTCGCAGAGAATAAATATGGAACATTTTCAACATTGTATCTACGATAAATAAATTCGCTATTCAATTCAATCCGACCCTGATTTTTTATCGGTTTTCCTAATAGCAAACCTGCCGAAGGTGTCCGGAGAATCAAGGTCAGGTCTGGAAAGAAATCAGAAAAAATTTTACTGTATTTAAAACCGGTGAAAGGCTTTACCAGAGGATTTTCAACCATTTCCAGATCCAGCGCAATACCATAATCAATCCTTTCTTCCCTTAAAAATCCACTCCATTTCTCATTATGATAATCTATTGAATAATAATTGTAAAATTTTCTGTATCCAGGATTCACAGATAAAAAATACTGAACATGTGAAACTGGCTCAAGTGCATAACGACCATCTCTTGAAAAACTTTCTTGAAGATTTATTTCAAGATGTTTATCTTCTTTTTCAAGATTTATAAAAACTTCTTCCCTCCGGTTGAGGAAATTTTCTTCATTTAAATAAAAGAACCTTGCCTTCGCATCAGATATACCATACGAAAAGGAGGGTTCAAGATTGTATCTCCTGCTTATGACCCTCTGAAAATCCTGCAATAGTATTGTCTGTTTAATATAATCCCCTCTTTCCTTTGGGATATAGGTCTGCGTTACCGGGTCATAAACATAATTTCCAGTTCCATCCGGAACCTTTATATAAACTTCATCTTTTTTCTGGGTATAACGCTGGGATTGTTCCAGTTCCCCGGTTAGTCTGAAATTATTAAAATACAAATTTAAGTTAGTATTTAAAAATATGAATGTAGTGTCATTAAAAATGCGGGCACCCGCTGAAGCACTGATTGGTTTTGTTGAAAAATCAAGTTTTGTCAGAATTGCCCTACCATTTTTGTTTTTTTCATAATTTCCTGATACACCGATTGACTTATCCTTTTGAAAAACATAATTTGTCCTGTATTCTGTATGATGTTCTCCTTCCTGATTTAAATACTGGGTATAAAATGAAAAATTGCTTAGCTGTTTTCTCATACCAAGAATATATTTATTGATTGTATCAATATCTTCATAACCGCAATAGAAAAAAAGCGGTTTTAGATATATAAGCCTTCTTTTATGCTGACGGTTCAAAATACCAAAACCCATATCAATCCCGAAATTTTCAAAAGGCTTTATTCCGGAATTAAATTGGAAAAGTTCATTCAGAGGTTCGGTAGTATTCCACTCATAATTATAGTTCAAATCCTGCCTTCCTTTAGGCTGATAAAGGTCTTTCTCATAATTTACATACTTGCTTGAAATTGAAAAAATACCAAATTTTCTTTCCAAATTCAATTCATAACCCTTCGCCATATTATCGTTATCATCATAAGGAGAAAACTTGTTCTTATCCACATTTGAACCATAAAACCTACCCGACAATCCAGAATTGTGTTTCAAACCAAATCCATAAAATTGATTATCCGCGGGAAGAGGAATATATTTTTCCGGAGTGTAATTACCGAGATTTTCCCCAACATAGACAAATCCCTTAATCGTCGGGTCATAAACATAATCTCCTTTATTCTCCCCGGCATAGAAAAATGAAACCTGATAATGTCCATTGCCTTCACCAACATATACAAATCTTCCATCTATCAGATCATAATTTCCTGTTGACGAAGTATCGGCATATATGTGCCTAACCCTCATACTATCACCACTTGCCTTCAAACTCTCAATCTCTGCCTGATTTAACTGAAATCCAAGCGGGCTATTATTATCATCATAGGTGCGATGAAAAATAGAATTAAATTGGAAATCTTTAACGCGATATTGTGCATCAATTTCTTGATAGACATTGGTATAATCTTCGGTAGTCTCTAGATATTCTATAATTATATGCGTATTTGCGGTGATTATATTTTTATTGGTGAAGTTAATTATCCCCTGTTCATAGTCTATGTTATAATCCACATCCACTGTTAAAATTCTTGCAGGATTCATAAGGTCAGAAAGATAAATCTTTTCTGAACCATAAACAACCTTGCCCGAAAGAAAATATGGACCCTGTTTCCCTTCTTCGCCATTAAATTCAATCCTGCGGTACTGCCCGCGATTAAGTGCATAAGAAGCATTAATGTTATTTTCCTGCTGAACAAGCCCCAGCCTAACGCCACTGATTTCGTTATTTATCTCAAATGGTAATGCCAAGCTCAAATCACCAATACCACCATAAAAGTTTTTTGTCCATAATTCCAAACGCATCTTCTCAATATCTGAGATTCTACGTGTTGGTATATCTGTTCCTTCATCAGAAAGTGCGCCTTTAATCTTAACACCTTCAATTTCTCCATTTACGTACAATTTCAATCCCTGATTAAATCCCTCATCAACATCAAATGAAAAATCCTTGATGCCACTAAGTTTCAATAGATTAGAATCGGATTCATCTCCCTTTTCTATAACCGGAACATAGATAACATCTGAAGATAGCTCTGTATCAATCTCAACAACACGGAAATTGTAATAAACTGAATCAAGTTTGTATAGACTATCTGATTCAGAAATCAGATTTGTTATAAATATAAACAGTATCACCATATTGGCTCAGAGTCATAATATTTTTTTCAGTGGCTTTTAGAGCAATAATTGAGTGACTGCATTCAATACTCTTCCAATCTCGCCCTTTCACAAAAACTTTTTTTTGTGACGGTGAAAAAAGATAGATTTTTTCTTTAACTACAATTTTTTCTTTTTTCTCAGGAATTTCAATCTTTTCCATTATATTTCCATATTCATCAAGAACAAAAATTTCTTTTCTTGTCAAAAGATAAATCCGATTGCTAAAATAATCCATATCAATTACATTAAAATTCTTCTTTATCAATCGGGTTTTATATCGTGAATCTAAAAATAGAACTCCTTTTTTCAATCGGTCCACAAGAATAATTTCTTCAGCATCCGTTAGAACAAAAGAAACAACATCACCTTTATAAATATTTTCAATGAGTCCAGAGTTAATAGATAATCTAAAGATTCCACCCGTCATATTTAAAAAAATAGAAAAAGGTGCCAGTTTAACCCCATAAATGCGATTATTTATACCCCCCTCAACAGGTATATTCTGCATACTATTTGAACTGTCAACCCTGAGTATTGCTCTATTATTCTCCTGGATTAAATAAATCCCTCCTTCATAAAACTCAAGTTTTGTGCATCTCACAGGTAATGCAAGAATAGAATATGGTTCAAGAAAGAATATTACGAAGAGTAATTGCACAAATAAAGAATATATAAAAACCAAGGTTTGTCAATAAAATTAAGTATTGACAATTTCTAAAGACTGGATAAAATTGTAAATATTAAAAATAATATGGGGCCGTAGCCCAGTTGGGAGAGCGCTTGACTGGCAGTCAAGAGGTCGCGGGTTCGAATCCCGTCGGCTCCATATAAATAAAAAGAAAGGAGAAAAAACAATGAAAAGAAAAATTGCTTTATTTTCAATAATAGTGTTAATTCTATTGGGTTGTGTTGCCACACAACCTGTTCAAAAAGCCGAACCAGAGCCAACCGAAGATGCAAAAGCAAAGGCACTGGAAGAGTATTCCATTGGATATGAATATCTGAAACAGGGTAAATATGATGAGGCATTACTACATTTTAATGAAGCAATAAAGTTATATCCAAAATATTATGCGGCATATATTCCAATAGGACAGATTTATCGTGCTAAACATGAGTATCCTGCTGCAGAATCTGTTTATAATTATGCCAAAAAGATTGATCCCAAAGATACAAGGTCTTATGAAGGGCTTGCTGCGATTTATATTGACCAGAAGAAATATGGAGAGGCAATAAGTGAATATTTGACTGCCTTACAATTTGATTCTACAAATGTAAATATTCTCAATGGTCTTGGTTTTGCTTACACAAAGATCAAAGATTATGATAAGGCCCTTTCGTATTACTTCAAGGCTTTAAAATTTGAACCTGATAATCTTGTTGCGATTAAAGCGATAGCAAATATCTATATTGAAAAAGGCGAGCCGGATAAAGCAGTAAACTATCTTGAAACACTAAGAGCAAAAAAACCTGAGGCAATAGATGTAAGGGAATTACTTGCAAAGACATATCTTGATTTAAAATACTACGATAAAGCAATCGGTGAGTATAATTTCTTAATTTCTAAAAAACCTGATTATTATTTTTACCATCTCCAATTGGGTTCTATCTATGCAAAGCAGAAAAAATATACAATTGCGGAAAAAGAATACCTTGAAGCAAAAAAACTTGCTCCCGATAATCCATTGCCAATTCTTTATCTTGCGGATTTACAGATAAGCAAAGGCAAATTGAATGAAGCAGAGAATATGGTGCGTGAGGCGCTAAAACTCTCTTCAGATAATAACTATGCCTATGTGCTATTGGGTGATATTTATGAACGGAGAGGTGCCCAGAGAAAAGCAGTTTTTGACAAAAAGAAAAATAAATCAACAGTAGGTGAAGCAAAGGCAGCGGTTAGCCTTCTAAGGCAGGCAATAAATTATTATAATCAAGCAAGGGATGATAACCAGTTTACTTCATATGTAAGAACTGAAATTGAAAGATGCGAAGTCTGGATAAAGCAATTGGAAGACGATATTTGGTTTCTTGTCGGAGGAAAAAAGTGAAGACATTCTTTAATTAAATTTGTATCAGCATTAAAAGGAGGTAATTATGCTCAATCGTTATTCAAAAGGCATATCTGGGTTCGGGGTAATCTTTCTCATAATATTGTTGTTACTTATCGGGTATATTGGTTATCAAATATTCAGAATACAGTTTACCTACTCGGCGGCAAAAAATAAAGTAGAAGATGCGGTAAGAATCGGACCGCTGAGATCAGATGCAGAGATTATGAATGATCTTCTTGCTGAATTTAAAGAAATAAAACTCAAGCTCAACCCTGCCTATGATACTATTTATATTGACCGAACCATTACCGATTCATTTAGAATCTATGTGGCTTATAATGATTCATCAAATATTTTTGGATTTTATACCTATACCCGGCACCTTGTTATAGATGTAATTTTACCCATAAGGGCGGGTCTATAAGATATGCTGCACAAGCCGGTCTTATTGCTCAATCAAAATTACGAACCGCTAACTGTTTTAAAATTGCGTCGGGCAATAACCCTGCTCATATTGGGAAAGGTTGACCTGATTGAAAATGACCGTGATAAGGTTCTCCACTCAATAAATTTTGAGTTACCTGTTCCATCTGTATTAAGACTAAAATATTTTGTTCAGATAAAAAGAAAGGATATACCCCTTAATAAAAAGAATATTCTGAAACGGGATAATAACGAATGTCAGTACTGTGGCAAAAAAGGTGGTGAGATGACCACCGACCATGTAATTCCAAAGGCACTGGGTGGTGAGGATTCCTGGGAAAATCTTGTCTGTGCTTGTCTTGAATGTAATAATCGCAAAGGCAATAGAACCCTCCAGGCCGCCAATATGAAATTGCGCAGAAAACCCAAAAAGCCAAATTATTTTACTTTTGTCCTGCGAGAAATTGGCACTCCAGATGACAAATGGCGGCCTTATCTATTTCAATCCTGAGTTTAGTATTCATCAATAATATTGTAGATGATATTTCTGTTGAACTAAAAGGAAATTTATATTTTTCTTCAAATTATATTATGAAATTCTATAAGCCTTTTAAAAATCGTCAGGACATTGAAATATTCATAAAAAAAATACTTGACCTTTATGCCAATGCCGGCTTTCCATTCTGCAGCATTAATCCTGAATTTGTAGACACAGACAGCATAAAAAAAAGATTAATTCTGCATATAAATGAAGGTGAGCAAATCATTATCAAGGATTATATATTTAAAACCGATGGCAAGACTGACACTGGACCCTTAAAAAAGATTGCATGTGTAAAAGAAAACCAGCTTTTTTCTTTAAATGACCTCAATAGAGCAAAAAAATCTATATTAAGAACGGGTGTTTTCAATAATATCTCAGCAACAATCTTGAAAAAGGAAAATGATTACTATCTTTATTTCGAACTAAAAGAAAAACCTACTGACTATATCATGGCTGGAGGCTCTTTTGCACAAACAGATAACTATCTTACTGTTGAATTCTATTCATTGAACATCTTCGGCACCCTTCGGCATTTTCAGTTCCATTATGAGTCCAATATTTTTTTAAGAAAAATCAATAAAAAGATTTTCAATATAAATTTTACTGAGCCGATATTATTGTCTCCAGTTACATTCAACGCTGAATTGCAACTCTGGACATATGATTCAGCAAGGCTTACTGAACTTAATATCAATTTCAATGCACCGCTTAGTGATTATTACAGAATTATCTTGTCCAGTGGCATTGAAATGGCAAATTATCTCACCGATACCGGTAGTTATAATTACACCCATACACTTTTAGGGATCGGTTTCCAGGCAAACTTTTATGTTGGAAACTTTAAATTATTGAATTCAGTAAAATCCGATTATCTTATAAGGGAAAATAAAAGAATTCGTTTTTTATATGATGGAATTATAGAATATAAAAATCTTTTCTTTAAACCCCATTATTGCCTTGTAAAAACAAAATCTTTTGTATACCTTGATTACCACCGGCTTGGTGGAGTAAAGAATCTGAGGGGTTATATGGAAGATGAATTTATGGTAAAAGAAGCATTCTGGCTAAATATTGAATATAGAAAATTACCAATTTATCCATTGTTTGATATTGCCTGGTTTGAAAAAAAATATACATATTCTTACGGCGTGGGAATTGATGCAAAGACAAACTTAGTCAATACCTCAGTAATTTTTGCAATGCCTGAGAATGGAACCTGGACTGATACAAAAGTCCATATATTATTAGAAAAAAGTTTATAAGGAGGTAAAATTGCTAATCATTTTTTTTATCAGTTCCCTAATTACACTTGATTCACCACTGAACTCAAGAATTGATTACTTACAGAGCAGAGGATTGATCAATACCAAGACAATTAAACCGTTTGAATTATTGGAAACAATACAAGAAATTGATACATTATTCTTTCAGGAGCAAAAACTTAATAAAATTGACAGAGATATGATTTCTTCATTCGGACCATTGTTTGCAAAATCTAATGAATTTTATACTATTTTAAATATCAGTGGGGGCAGGAATAAGACCAATTGTTTTTATACTAATCTTGACCTACAATTCTCAGGAAGGATAACAGATAATATCTCTTTACATAACGGGGTCAGATTCCACTTCAGTTCGGATATTGATTATACAGGTCCTAAGCCATGGAAAGACATTGTTCAGGCATATATGAATGAAGGTTATATAAAATTTAAAAATAAAAAATCAGGATTGACCATAGGTAGAAGGAACCTCTTGCTTGGATTTGGTGATGAACATAGTCTCCTTTTATCACCTGCGAAAGAAGGTTATGATGGTTTTATATTCACCTAC
>JBDRWA010000073.1:0-11456 GCA_039802145.1 Caldifarciminota bacterium
AATATTTAAAAATTCTCAACCGATGAGAAATGCTACCGTCACATCAATTGCACCAACCGGAACAATAAGTATGATTGCAGATACTTCATCAGGTATTGAACCTTTATTTTCTGTTGGTTATTTACGTAATGTCTTGGATACTACAATTGTTGTTATCAACCCTATATTTGAAGAGATTGCCCGCACGCAAGGCTTTTATTCTCCTGATATGATTTCTGAGATTGTGCGGGTTGGTTCATTAAAAAGAATTAAGGGCATACCGGCTGATGTGAAGAGGTTATTCCCGATTGCCCATGAAATAATGCCGGAGATACATATAAAAATGCAGGCGAATTTTCAAAGATATGTAGACAATGCTGTGAGCAAAACGATTAATCTACCTGAAGATGCGACATTAGAGCAGACTCGTGCGGCATTTTTAATGGCACACAAATTAAAATGTAAGGGCATCACTATTTATCGCTATAATAGTAAAAAAACGCAAGTGTTGGAATTCGGGAGTATTGATTTTCTTGGGCAATGTTCAGCTGAGGTATGTGAGTTCTGAATTTAATATAAAGGGGAGGTTGAATGGATTGGGTAAAGGCAAAGAGGTTATGTTCTTTTACTTCAAAACCATACGCAGGTAATCCTGCCTGGGTGATAATCGGATTACCAATGCATTACGATGAAAAAAGTATGATGAAACTTGCGCACGAACTCAATCCTGTTTCTGATACTACATTCGTTTTTGAAGGTGACGAAGAAGCTAATTTATTCTTAAGATTTTTTAGCGGCTCAGAGGAGATAAAATTTTCCGGGCATGGCGCAATTGCTGCATATTATGCAATGGAAGACGAAGGTTTGATATCTTTAACCGAACCAATAACATTAATAAAACAAAAGACAAAAGTAGGAATCCAGGCGGTTGAGTTGCGAGTAATGGATAAGAAAATCAATCGTGTGACGATATCTTTGCCACCCCCAAGCACCTTAAGTTTAAATGTAGACATTAAAAGCGTGGCAAGATTTTTGGGTATTTCACCAATTGATATTTCCCAAACCAATCTTCCATTGAGTACAGTATTGTCAGGGCATCCCGAGATAATCGTTCCCGTAAAATCATTAACTCAATTACTGGATATCAATCCCAATTTTGTTTTAATGAAGAATTATTGTTTGAGGGCCGGTATTACCGGTATCGTTGTGTTTACCACTGAAACAAATGACCCTGAAGCAAATGTCCATATGCGACATTTTGCTCCGATTGTGGGAATAAATGAGGATCCTACATCAGGTGGTGCAGCGGTTGCCCTTGGTTATTATTTGGTAAAAAATAATATAATCCCTGCAGAAGAAATAACCCGGATTGTTGTGGAGCAGGGATATTCACTTAAGATGCCTGGTTTAGTTTATGTACATATTTATACTTATCAAAAAGACATTCTTCGGGTTGCATTTGGTGGTCAGGCAGTAATAACTTTTGAAGGAAAACTACGTCTACCTTAATTAAATTGACATTTAAATTTATGTGCCCATTTCCCAGGAGGCAAGATAGCGTTTTTGTTCTGGTGTCAGTTTGTCAATTTTTATTCCCATAGATTTCAATTTCAAATGGGCAATTTCTTGATCAATTTCAATGGGTAATGAATAAACCCGATTTTTAAGATTTAAATTATTTAAAATATATTCTACTGCCAGTGCCTGATTCGCAAAGGACATATCCATGACCATCGCTGGATGTCCTTCAGCAGCAGAGAGATTAACAAGTCTACCTTCAGCAAGAAGATAGATGCGACGGCTATTTATTAGGGTATATTCTTCACAAAAATTTCTTATCAATCTTTTTTTCTTGGCAATTTTTTTCAACCCAATTTTATCAATTTCAACATCAAAGTGCCCTGAATTTCCAATAATTGCTCCATCCTTCATTTTCAGCATATGTTCTTTGCGTATCACATTTATATCGCCGGTAACGGTAATGAAGATATCACCGACCTTTGCAGCTTCAATCATTGGCATAACCTCATAGCCATCCATTCGGGCCTCAAGTGCTTTTATGGGGTCAACCTCAGTGACGATAACATTTGCTCCACAACCCCTTGCCCTCATTGCCAATCCTCTTCCGCACCAACCATAACCAGCGATCACAAAATTACAACCACTTATCAAGATATTGGTTGCTCTTAGAATTCCATCAATCGTAGATTGACCGGTGCCGTAGCGATTATCAAAGAGATGTTTGGTAAGTGAATCATTGACGGCAATTATTGGGAACTGCAAGACATTATCTTTTGCCATCTGTTTTAATCGTATTACCCCGGTTGTCGTCTCTTCAGTGCCACCCAGAATGCCTTTAATTTTCTTTTTGTGTACAGTTGATATCAAATCCGCTCCATCATCAATAAGGATTTCCGGATTGTTTTTAATTACCTGATTCATATTATGATAATACTCGCTTCTTGATTCTCCTTTGATGGCAAAGACACTTATGCCATCTTCAACCAGTGCTGCAGCGACATCGTCCTGAGTTGATAATGGATTTGAAGCAGTCAGAAATACATGGGCACCGCCTGCTTTTAATGTCCTCACAAGATTTGCGGTCTCGGTCGTTACATGGAGGCAGCATCCAATGTTTCTATTTTTCAAGGGTTTCTCTTTCGAAAATCGCTCTCTAATCAGCCTTAATACGGGCATCTTTGTTTCTGCCCATTCAATTCTCTTGTGTCCTTCTTTTGATAACCTTCTGTCTTTGATATTAAACTCCATTTATTTTCCTTTCTATTTTAACCATCCAACCATTTAACCAATTAGATGCCTGCTTCTCTTTTTATTGCATCTGACATATCGCATATTTCCCAGGTAAAGCCTTCTTCTTCTCTGCCAAAATGTCCATAGCACGCAGTCTTTTTGAATACGGGCCTACGAAGATTCAATTTATCAATGATACCCTGGGGAGTGAAATCAAATAATTTTTTCAGGATTTTTACAATTCTTTCTTCCTCAATTTTTGCAGTTCCAAATGTGTTAACATTTATTGCGACTGGTTCGGCAATACCGATAGCATAAGCGAGAGAGACTTCTACTTTTTCGCAAATTCCAGATGCTACAAGATTCTTGGCAACATATCTTGCCATATATGAAGCTGAACGGTCGACCTTTGTTGGGTCTTTTCCTGAAAAACAACCACCTCCATGGTGCCCTACCCCTCCATAAGTATCAACCATAATCTTTCTGCCGGTTACTCCGGTATCGCCTTGCGGACCACCAATAACGAATCTGCCCGTAGGGTTTATAAGTATTTTCGTGTTATCATCAATCAATTCCTTAGGAATTATTTCTTGGACAACATATTTTTTCAAATCAGCGTGTAATCTTTCATTTTTTATATCAGGATGATGCTGGGCAGATAGAATCACTGTATCAATTCTAACGGGTTTGTCATTTTCATATTGGACAGTAATCTGTGATTTGCCATCTGGTCTTAAATAGGGAAGGATATTTGCCTTGCGGACTTCAGCCAGTCTACGAACAAGTTTGTGTGCGAGGATTATGGGCATAGGCATCATTTCTTTTGTTTCATTCGTGGCGTAACCATACATCATCCCCTGGTCACCTGCTCCACCGATGTTGACGCCCATAGCAATATCACTTGATTGCTCTTGAATTGCGGTAATAATTGCACAGGTATAGGCATCAATACCCATATCAGTATCTGTATAACCGATCTCAATCAATAGATCTCTAATTAAGTCAGGTATTTCAACATAGCAGTTTGTTGTTATTTCGCCCGCAACAAATATAAGTCCCCGCGTTGTTAAAACTTCACAGGCAACGCGGCCAAAAGGGTCTTTTTCAAGTATCGCATCAAGAATAGCATCCGCTGATTGGTCACAGATTTTATCTGGATGCCCTTCAGTGACTGATTCCGAAGTTATAAAATATCTTGCCATTTGCCTCCTTTTGAATTCATTCTTAATTATAGATATTTTTAATCAAAAATCAAGCCTTTTAATAACACTGTTTTTTGATACCTTCCATATACCTTCTCTACTTTTGATTATATCGTCTATCCCAATTATATCACCCATCGAAATTCGTTCAAAATCTTGATTTTTCATGCTTTTTTCCTTATTGAATCTTATCAGGTCAATAATACCATCTGCTGTACAGATAAGACATCTGAGTCTCCCTTTTTCTATGGCTAATCTGCTTATAACGGGATAGAAACCTGAGATAGTTTCATATTCTTTATTAGCAATTATTAAGTATGAAAATTTTAGGTATTCAATTTTGCGAAATAATTTCTGATTGATTATTTTTAAATATTCAGGTGGAATCCATTTTATGCTCTGATGACACCATTCTTTTTTTCTTTTGAGTGCAGGACAGTCATTATTATGGAGGCAGGGCAAAAGGATGACACAATTTTTTTTTCTGATTAAAACATTTCGCAATTCCATCAATCTACGAGTCTGGGTCTTCAATGCGGGTTCCATAATAATGATAATTCCATTCTCTTTGAGCAGGCTCATCAGAGATTGGATAAAAGAGAGTGGAATCTGCTCATTAGGAAATATTTCTGTAATTGAGTTCGCAAGCACTATAAAATTATAATACTCGGTATCACTATTTATAAACTTTATTGCTGGTTCATTTATCACTTGGATCACAAAATTATAATCTGTTTGTTTAAACCAGCCTGCTGTTAATTCACATCTTTTTATAATCGTGTGATTTATGTCAACGCCTTTTAGAAAAAATTTACACCCGGGGATTTGTTTGCTAAGATAATAATATAAACCAAACATTCCCGCACCTTCACCACAACCGATATCTAAAATTTTATATTCTGAAGATGGTAAAATTTTATAAAGACTAAATAATTTTTTCATTATTATGATTGACTTCACGAAGTTTTGGGGAAAATTAAAACAAAAGTATGCATCAGGAAATTTTGATGCCACGGGCTGGTTTTTGATAAACCCCTGTGAGAGGTTGATCAATTGCCTTCTTAATATCTCTATTTTATTCTGATAGATTATTGGATTCGTATACAGATCACTCAGACCCAATGCATTAAGTATATTTAATTCAATTTCTTCAGGCAATTTCATCGCCAATTACCTCTTATAAAAAAGGCACTGAACATTAGGAGGTAGAGTTCTAAAGGCATTCGGTATCTTATAAGGCCAATATGGGTGAAGATATACAATCCTGAAATCAATGATAAAATAGTCAGTACCAGTAGAACATCCCGGTGGTGTCTAATTGATATAATGATTCCTATAAGACCTGAAATCAGTACAGATAAGTAAAAAATGTAATAAAACCATTTGTATCTTTCAAGGTCTTTTGAAGAATACTCACTGGAAGGTGGAAACCAGAAATAGTAATAAAATTTTTTGAAAAGTAAAAAGATAAATTTTAAGGGTTCTTCTTTTACGAAAGAAAGACCTTGATGTATATAAAAATTAGCCCGTTCTATCTCGGAAACTTTATTAAGACTATCCTGAATATTTTTGGGCAGAGTATGGGTCATTAAAACATATTCTTCTTTTTCAAGGGATGCTATTTTATAAAAATCTGTTCCTGTTGCATTTGGGTTATTACCAATCCAGAAGTTGACTCCAAATTGAGTTGTGATTGGTACCAATGTTCTGTGGACGAAATAATTTCTTATGGTCCAGGGTATCAGAACCACAATTGAAATAAAGACGATCAGCATTGTTTGGAAGAGATTGGTTATTTTACGGAATACAAACCACAGAAAGATTGCCGGGTAAAAGACAAACGCAATCGGGTCGCATAAAATTGCTAAACCAAGGACTATGCCGGTAATGAAATAATATAGAATATTTTTTCCTTTGCTATGCAATAATAAATAAATTGTGAGGGCTAACAGAAATAAAAAAATGGTAATAGGTACAAGTTTGGTGCAATAATAAATCAGAGGTGGATAAAATCCTGCGAATAGTTCAGTTATGCGAGCGGTTGATTCATCTAAGAGAATACATGCCGTTTTGAAGATTAGAAAGATTGTAATTGTAGAAATAATAGCCTGGAGTAATTGAATTATGAAAAAAATTCCGGGCTTATTTCCAAATTTATAAAAAAATGCCAGAAAAAATGGATATAAAGGTGGATGGGAGGAGGTAGCTACAGGTTCAGTATCAGCAATTAGTTTCTTACTGAAACCATTACCAGCAATTATATTTCTAGCTATCTCACCATATTCAAAATCACGCGGCTCATAGAAATTCGCAATAACAAGAATAAAAAGTAGTCTTATGCAAAAAAATAAAAGATATCTTTTCAGACTTATTTAAACTTGGTTTTTATAAACTTTGCAAGTCTTGCCTTGTACCGGGCAGCGGTATTCTTTTTTATTATTCCATCCTGCACTGATTTATCAATTATCGATTGGATTTCAGGAAATATCTTAAGTGCCTCTTCTTTTGATGCTACCTTTTTTATCTTTTTGATCGCTTCTTTCAAATTCTTTTTTTTCTTTAAATTTTCTAAATAGCGCCGTCGCGATTTGCGAATGTTTTTAAGGACTGATTTTGACCTTTTCTTTATTGGCATAGGTTGATTATATATGGAAAATAAAAAAAGTCAATATGCTCATTAGCGTTGCTATTAAAGATAATCTTAATTTTCGTTTTAAATCATCCATCTTTCAAAAAATTGGCAGGTATCCTCTTTTTATATTGAAAATTCCGTTAAATATACTTTTATAAACATCCGGGTATTCAACCATTACATCTTTTAAAAGATTCCTAATTTTTTCCCGCTTGGAATCTTTAAAATATGGACATTTATTTATATTTTCAGGAATTTTTAATGCCTGGGCAATTGTTTGAATAATTTTTTTATCAAGATAATACAAAGGTCTGATAAATAAGAAACGACCTTGAATTACAGGCTGGGCAGGAATGAATGTTGATATCTCGCCATTATAAATAATATTTAACAAAAAGGTCTCTACAACATCTTCAAGATGATGGGCAAGTGCTACTTTAAAGATATTTAAAGACTCGGCATATTCAAGAAGTCTGCGGCGTCGCTGCCTTGAACAGAAAAAACATTTTTTTTCAACCGTCTTTAAACGACTATCTATCTTGATTTCAATAATTTTACAAGGAATTCTCAGCCATTTACAATAATTTTCGACAAATTCCGTGTTCCATTCCGAAAAATCAGGGCGAATATGACAGGCATATATTTCCCAGTTTTGATTGAATTTTTTATTATATTCGCAGAGTAGGTATAAAAGAACAACACTATCACTTCCCCCTGAAACTCCCACAACTATACTGGAATTTTTTTCTAAAATTTTATAGTGCTTAATTACCTTATTAATAACCGAGAGGGTTGGATTGATAATTCGGGTTAAATTCGCCAAAGAAAAATTTTTATCTCAGCACAATCAACTGTTTTATCAATACACCTTTTTTCGTTTCCAGGCGATAAAAATATACGCCGTTAGGCACAAGCATCCCTTTTTCATCTTCTGCATGCCAGGGTATGATATAGGTCCCTTTATTATAAAAACCACTTGCGAGTACCTTAACAGGTTTTCCAATGAGATTATAGATAGTAAATGTGATATACATAGGTTCATTCAATGTAAATTCAAATTCAGTGTAACTCTCAACAGGATTTGGTCGATTTTTATTTAATATTATAATCTCACTCTTGGATTGTTTGAGATAGGAAAGGATCTTTAATGTTTTTTCATTCCGGTTAAATAAGAGTAGACCATTGTCATTAGGAAATGCATATATCTTTGAATCTGGCAATATATTTTCTATGATAATTTTATCCACACGCTCTCCATTTGGTTTTAAAACAAGTATGGAATCTTTGAATAAGATGTAATTTTTCCCGTCAATTCCAGTTACAAAATCAATGATTTTTTCAGAAGCACTATAAAACAGCCGATTTTTGAATCCTGCCGGGTTCTTTAAATCGCTCACAACCCAGGTATATATCTGATTGTTATTCATTGCATAAATGACGAATTCGGTTTTTTCATTAAGGTGTGCCGGAATAATGGAAAATTTTTCAACATTAGCGATTAGATTATTTATTATTTCATTTCCATCAATAAAGATTATGCGATTGGGTTCGGCAATTGTAATTAGTTTTTTCCCATCTGACTTTACTGCTTCAATTTGAATGGGATTGATTAAATTGATTGAGGAAGAAGATATTTCTCCTTCGGATGAAAGAGCCGAAAGTTTATTTGCATTGTCAATTATAAAAAATTCTTCATCACAAATTGCAAAGAGTTTACCTTCCTTTATCTCAGAAAATAAATTTAGGCTTTTTTTAGCGAAATCAACTTGCGAAAGTGAAGATTTTGTTAAAATCCATACACCGCCGTCAATGTCAACTTTGACATCAGCGATCTGAATTCCTTTTGGCAGTGTTAACCCTTCGCGCTGCTGCCATTCAGCAAAGGCAAGTAAAAAAACAAAAAATATCACGATTAATTTTTTCATATACCCCCTTGTTTAAAAGTATAAACAGTTTATGGGACAGGATGCTGAAAAATCTTATCCCATCTCTTAAGCTATATTCACCCATTGTCACTTCCTATTAAATAGTATATTCATAATTTTTATTTTGTCAAGGTTTGAGATTAATTTGCATATCCAACCATGCGCCATTAATCATCAGTATTTACGGCTTAAAATCAAATGGTATCCTTACGCTCTTTTCAAATGGTTCGCCATCCTTGGTTGCGGGTTTGAATTCCCATTGTTTTGCTGCGGCAATAGCTGCCTCTTCGCAGGCAGGGTTACCAAAACTGGAGAATATTGTAGCAGATTTCACCTTACCATCTGTGCCAACTATCACCTCAACCACTACTTTACCAGTAGCACCTATTGCCCTTGCTGCATCAGGATATTTAGGTAAAACTTTTTTTATCGGCTCTGGTCTCGTTATTACTGAAGGTTTTGGTGGCATGGTCGGTGGTGGAGGAGCGACGGTGGTTGTTTCCTTTGAAGTGGCAGCTGCTTCCAAGAGCTTTTCTGGCGAAACTGCGGGTGTGAGTGGTTTTGGTGTTTCTTCTTTTTTGGGCGTGGGAGTAGCTGGCGTAGTAGGGGTAGGTGTTACAGGAGTTGTTGTAGGAGTGGGTGTGGGCGTAGGGGGGGTAGGTGTGATTTTGGCAGCGATTGTGACTCTTCTTTCTGTCTCTGGTATCCAGTAAGTATAGGCACTTGCGAGCGCAATCCCTTCATCCGTTCCTTTCACACGTTTGTAATTTGCAGCGATTTCATTGGGAACTACGAGGAAGGTATAAGGCTGGTCTTCATATACTTTCTTTTGGAATTCACCCCAGATTTCTTTTGCCTTTCTTCTATTTAGTATTACCGTCCCGATATCTATAAGCGAATCTACAGCCGGGTTTCTATAATTTACAAAATTAAATTTTCCACGATTGGGATCAGAATGCCAGTATAATGTTGGGTCAATCTTATCGCTCACACTCCAACCCATAATAAATCCATCGTATTTCCGATTAACAAGTGCCGAGATGAAAGAATTCACATCCATTGTCTGGGCATTCACTTTTATACCAATCTGAGATAGATAATTGGCAACAAAATTTAGGATTTGAACTCGTTCTGGATTTTCAACATTGGTGATAATGGTCAGGGTAATATCTTTTCCGTTTTTATCAAGTATTTTATTACGATTGCGGTCTTCAAAACCTTTATTTAAAAGAATATCCTTAGCCTTGGCAGGATTAAATTCTACGGGTGACACATTCTCATTAAATGCCCAAGATGATTGTGGTAATGGTCCAAGTGAAACCTGTCCCATTCCCAATAAAACATCATTCAAGATCTGGGTTCTATTTATTGCCATTGTCAATGCCTTGCGTATTTCTTTATCCTTCAAAAATTCATTTTCCAGATTCCAGCCAATGTAGATGTAACTACTACCCGGCTTTGAAATTATATTTATGTTTTTATTGCTGGAAAGCTTTTTAGCATCAGTTGGTGTAAGATTTAGTGCAATATCTATGTTCCCTTGTTCAAAATCAGCAATCATTGTTTCTACATTGTTGTAAAATTTAATTACAATTTCATCAAGAGGTGGTCTGCCACGATAGTAATTTTCGTTGGCGGTTAGTGTTAAACCTGCATTGGGAATCCATTCTTTTACTTTATAGGGTCCGTTGCCCACGATCTTCGTTTTACCGAATTCTGCACTGAATTTTTCATAGATATGTTTGGGCACTGGCATTATGTCTGAATCGGTAAGGAGATTTGCATAGACCTGAGTGAATGTGAATTTTATAGTATACTTATCCACCAGCTCTGCCTTTTTGATATATTTTAGAGAGGCAATGAAGGGATAATTTGATTTTGGATCCTGCATCTTTTCATAAGTGTAAATGACATCTTCAGCAGTCACTGGTTCTCCATCCCACCATTTTATATCCTTTCTTAAATAATAAGTAATAGAGGTCAAATCCTCTGAAAATTCCCATGAAGATGCCAATTCCGGTTTCATCTTCCCTGTATGCGGATCAATTCTGTGAAGTTTCATAAATAATAGTTCAAGAATGTCGTTTGAACCTAAAACAGAAGGTTGTAGGGGTGAAATAACAGAAGGGATGTCTGTTGTCCCGATGACGAGTGTTCCACCCTTCTCGCCCTTTAATGGTTCTTCTTTCTTTGCACAATAAACAATCAAGCCAATGACTATTAATATTATCATTAATTTTTTCATTTTACCCCCTTTTTTAATTTATCTTTTACCCGCTTAAGGGTCTCATATATAAATACATTATATTCTAAAAAATATTCCTGTCAATATTATAATTAATTACTGGCATCATAGGGAGAATAATATTCTATATCTTTTTTTTGAACCACTCTATTACTCTTCTAAGCCCGTCATCAATATCCACAGCTGGTTTCCAATTGAGAAGTTTTTTCGCTTTAGTGATATCTGGATTTCTTCGGTGAGGGTCATCTTCAGGTAGTGGTTTATAGACAAACTCGCTCTTGCTATTACACAATTTCTTTATTTTTTGAGCAAGTTCCAAAATTGTAAATTCCTTAGGATTACCTAAATTGACTGGCATTGGATAATTACTCTCAGCAAGTTTAGCAATTCCATTCACAAGGTCGCTTATATAGCAAAAACTCCTTGTCTGTTTGCCATCTCCGAATATGGTCATTGGTTCGTTCTTTAAAGCCTGTTCAATAAAGGTGGGTATCACCCTGCCATCTCCAGGCCTCATCCTTTCTCCATAGGTGTTAAATATCCGAACAATATTTACCTTTAATTTTAACTTTCTATGGTAAGCGACTGTTATCGCCTCTGCAAATCTCTTTCCTTCATCATAAACAGACCTTATTCCAACGGGATTCACATTTCCCCAGTATTCTTCAACCTGGGGATGGATTAATGGGTCACCATATACTTCGCTCGTTGAGGCAAGGAGA
>JBDRWA010000074.1:0-11342 GCA_039802145.1 Caldifarciminota bacterium
ATAATAATAAATAAAAGGGCTGGCTTTGCCAGCCCTTTTTTATTTTTCTTTTAAGTACTTTCTTCCTTTCAGGTTTTCCGGCATATATTCCTGCTCAACCTTTGCATCTGGATAATTGTGTGGATATTTATATCCCTTGCCATAACCGAGTTTTTCCATTAAAGGGGTTGGTGCATTTCTGATATGCATCGGTACTGGTTCGGCAAGGGTTTTTAGGGCATCATCTTTTGCCTCTGAATATGCAAGGTATAATTCATTACTCTTTTTTGCCCGTGCAAGATAAACAACACATTCGGCAAGTGCTAAATCACCCTCGGGTCGACCAATGAAATCTATTGCTTCTTTTGCTGCGTTTGCAATAACGAGTGCCATAGGGTCGGCAAGCCCAATATCTTCTACCGCAAAGCGGACAAGGCGACGGGCAATATATAGCGGATCCTCACCTGCCTCAAGCATCCGGGCAAGCCAGTATAAAGATGCATCAGGATCAGACCCCCTCAATGATTTGTGTAATGCGGAAATCAGATTATAATGCTCTTCACCTGCCTTGTCATATCTCAATGCTTTTTTCTGAACAATCTCTTCAGCAAGTTTTAAATCAATTTTATTATCTTTTGCAGAAAAAGCACATAACTCAAGGGCATTTAACGCAACCCTTGCATCACCATCAGAGATATTGGCAATAAAATTCAATGCCTCCTCAGTGATTTCATATTTATTATCAAGCCCTTTTGGAGAGGTTAAAGCCCTTTTTAATATTTTTTTCACATCATCAAAAGAAAGTGGCTTAAGCATATATACCTTTACCCTTGATAAAAGGCTTGAATTCAATTCAAAAGAAGGGTTTTCAGTGGTGGCACCGATTAAAATGATTGTCCCTTTCTCAAGATAGGGTAAAAATGCATCTTGTTGTGCCTTATTGAATCTGTGAATTTCGTCTATAAATATAATCGTATCACGATTGAATAAGCTCTTTTTCTTTTCAACCTCTTCCATAAATTTCTTTATCTCAACGATTCCGCTCGTTGCCGCTGAAAAAGAGACAAAATCAGCCGAAAATTTTTTGGCAAAGAGCCGGGCAATCGTTGTCTTTCCGCTTCCGGGCGGACCAAATAGAACCATTGAAAATAACCTTCCCTGTTCTATCTGTCTTCTTATTGGTCCTTCTGGACCGAGGAGATGCTCCTGTCCAAGAATCTGGTCAAAGTCTTCGGGCCTTATTCTATCTGCGAGCGGTGTTTTATCCACGGTTTAAAAAATAAATATAAAAAAATGGAATATTAAAAATCAATGAATCAAGACGGTCTAAAAATCCGCCATGTCCCGGAAAGACATTTGATGCATCCTTTAAACCAACTTCCCGTTTCATACCAGATTCAAAGAGGTCTCCAACCGTCCCCAAAACTCCTATCCCCAGCGTAATCCATATTGCATCAAATAGATTGAAATTCTTTGCCCACAGTGAATTCAACCACAGGGTAAAAGGGAAGGTGAGAAAGAATGCCGCAAATGTTCCTTCAATTGATTTTTTCGGACTCAACTTCTCAGCAAGTCTATGTTTACCCCAGAGTGAGCCTATAATATAAGCAAATGTATCATAAATCCAGGTAAGAACAAGGGGAAGAAGGCTGATACAAAATCCATGTTTTCTTAATAGTATTATGGTTGAAGGAAGTAGGGAAATATAAAAAACACCAAAGAAATTTGCCGAAACTTCGGCAAGAAAGTTTGGTTTGCGTCTACTTCCTGGAAAGCGCATCACTGATAGGAGGGTAATAAAAAAGAACAGTATAAATCCAGAAAGAAGCAAGGGTATCTCAAAATAAAACAAAAAAGGAATTGTATAACCTGGAAAAAGGACGGCAAGTGTATGGGGATAGATATCCTTGCGATGCCAGAATCTGAAATATTCATTCGTTGCAAAGGTAATGAAAAATAAAAGTAATAAAGGAAGCAGGATGTTATCAATCCATAATGTTATAACGACAATGGCAACAAGAAAAAACCCGGTCCTTATCCTCTTCAATATATCCTTAAACTGCGCCAAACAAACGCTCCCTGTTTTTATAGTCTTCTATTGCTTTTAAAAATTCTTTTTTCCTGAAATCCGGCCAGAGAGTCTTTGTAAAGTATATTTCTGCGTAGGCAATCTGATACAAAAGGAAATTAGAAATTCTTTCGCGCCGTTCCGCACCGGTTCTAATCAATAGATCGGGTGGCGGCAGGGATGGATCATATAAATACTGAAAAAATTTTTCTTCATTGAGCTCATCCAGATTAATACGCTTTTTTCTATCTTCTTGGATAATCTTCTTCACCGCATCCACAATCTCACCCTGCCCACCATAATTAAGACAGAGGGTCAAAATCAATTCGTCATTGCCTTTTGTTAGCTTTAATGCCTCGTCCAGTGCCTTTTTTGCATTGGGATACAGTCCATCCAGTCTTCCAATCGCATTTATCCGCACCTTGTTTTTATTCAATTCCGGCGTTTCCTTCACAAGCATCTCTTCAAGCATATTCATCAGGGTCTGAATTTCATCATCGGGCCTCTTCCAGTTTTCTGTTGAAAAGGTATAAAGGGTAAGGTATTTTATCCCAAGTTCTCTGGTTGTTTTTACTATTACCCTTACTGATTCAACCCCTTCTCTATGACCAATGACCCTGGGCAAACCCCTTTTCCTTGCCCATCTCCCATTTCCATCCATTATTATCGCAATATGGTTTATAATATCTTTCTTTTCCATTTTGTTCTTAACTCTGAAATAGGTAGATCAATTATTAGGTCTCCTGAATTTATTAATATTTTCAAATTTTTTTCTTTGGTCGTCCTTCCAATTAGAGATATCGGCAGATTTCTCATTAATCTCTCAAACCCATCTGCCTTTTCAGGCAGCACCTCAATCAGAAACCGTGTATTTGATTCAGAAAAGAGCAAAATATCAGCGCGGGGTTTCCCTTCTTTAAATCTTACTCTTGAGA
The DNA here is from genome assembly GCA_039802145.1 of Caldifarciminota bacterium. Classification (GTDB taxonomy): domain Bacteria; phylum Hydrothermota; class Tepidihabitantia; order SM23-42; family JAOAFX01; genus JAOAFX01. The sequence continues at coordinate 2,983 of JBDRWA010000074.1, forward strand.
GGTCAATTCTACAACCTATATCACCTGCCATCACCATTTCACTTATTGCCAGCCCTAGACCTCCTTCGGATAAATCATGGCAGGAAAGAACCAATCCATTGATTATTGCTTTATGTAAATGGTGCATTATTTCCGGTGCGAGTTTGAGATCTACACCAGGGACATTCCCCCTTTTGATATTTAAAAACCTGAAATATTCAGAACCACCTAATTCTTCTTTTGTGAGACCTAAAAGATATATATAACTTCCAGCTTTTTTAAAATCCATTGTTATACATTTCCTTACATCATCAATTATACCAATTGCTGATATTAAAAGCGTCGGCGGAATAAGATGGCTTCTACCTTTCGGGTCAAGCCACTCATTGTTCAAACTATCTTTACCCGATATAAATGGTACACCAAATGCCTTTGCCCCATCATAACAGCCTTTCGCACTCAAAACAATATCTCCCAATACTTCCTCTCTATCTGGAGAGGCAAAACAGAAATTATCAAGCATTGCTGCCTTTTTTATATCTCCCCCTGTAGCAACAAGGTTACGCAGTGCTTCGTCAATTACTGAGAGTGCCATATTGTATGGGTCATACTTTCCATATGAGGGATTTATGCCACAGGAGACTACTATTCCCCTGTTCTTATGCAATAATGGTTTTATTACCACTGCATCTTGATGCCCATCTTTATTGACACCAACAAATGGCTTAATTACACTTGCGCCCTGGACTTCATGGTCGTATTCACGCACAAGCCATTCCCGTGAACAACAATTCAAACCACCGATAATCTCAAGTAATACTTTGTTTAATTCCTTCGGTTCTGGGAAATCTATCTTTTCAGGCATTTTTGTCCTTATTTTTGCCTTCTTTTCCAGCATGGGCAACCCATTATGCAGAAATTTCATATCTATATCACATACCTTTTTACCTTTGTAGTATAATAAAAGCCTTTTATTATTTGTAAATTTACCTATGACTGTTGCTTCCACCCCTTCGCTCTTAAAAATTTCTATCACTCTTTTAATATATTTGGGAGGAACTGATAGTATCATCCTTTCCTGAGATTCTGAAATCCATATCTCTCTTGGTGTGAGCCCGGCATATTTTAATGGGACTTTTTCAAGATAAACCTTTGCACCGATCTTCTTCCCCATTTCGCCTACTGCACTGGAGAGACCACCTCCACCGCAATCTGTGACTGAGTTGAGGATTCCCAAATCGCTCACTTTTAATAAACAATCAAGCACCCTTTTTTCAATAATCGGATTGCCAATCTGAACACAGGACTTCTCTGCTTCAATAGAAAGTTCAGCAGAAGAGAATGTGGCTCCATGTATACCATCACGCCCGGTTCTGCCACCGACAAGCAATATTAAATCACCTGATTTAGCACCCTTTTTTATACGGTCCTTTCTGATCAAGCCGACTGTGCCGCAGTATACAAGCGGGTTATATAAAAATTCCTCGTCAAAATATACTGCACCACTTTTTGTCGGAATGCCCATACGATTACCATAATCCCTTACACCCTGATATACACCTTTGATTATTCTTTTTGGATGGAGGATTCCTTCAGGGAGTCTTTCATACTTTAATTCTGGATTCCCAAAACAGAAAACATCTGTATTCATTATAGGTTTAGCACCGAGTCCGGTTCCAAGAATATCCCTTATAACCCCACCTATACCCGTGGCTGCACCACCATACGGTTCTAATGCTGAAGGATGATTATGGGTCTCAACTTTAAAACATACCCCATAATCTTTATCAAACTCAATCACTCCTGAATTATCATGAAATACAGAAAGACATAAGGGATGATTTATTTCTCTGGTTGCTTTCATTATAGTATTCTTTAAAAGATTATCAATTGTCTGATTGCCCAATCTAATCTTTCCCAAGAATGTCTTATGCCGGCAGTGTTCACTCCAGGTCTGGGCGATTGTTTCTAATTCTACATCAGTAGGGTCTCTTTTTAATTTTTTAAAATATTTTTTAATCGTCTCCATCTCAATTTTTGATAACGATAGCCCCATATCCTTGCTCAAATTGACAAGGTCGGTATCAAGGTTTATATTCATATATTCGTATTTTGGTTTCTGGGGAATAAACTCCTTCTCACCAATCTCTCTTATATGCTGGATCAGTGGATTGTATAGAAATAAACTTGCACATTTTTTTAATTCTTTTTCATTAAATCTTCCCTTAAAAATAAAATTTGTGGCGGTCTTCACACTATTCAATTTTATTCCCAGATCCTTTGCTGCTTTTTTTATACTGTCTTCTCTTGGGTCGGTTACTCCAGGATTATAAATTATTTCAAATCCTTTACCCTGGCATATCTTATATTTTTCTACAACCGGATCGCAGAACAATCTTTCTGCAAGGACGACGACTTTTTTATAGGGAATTTTATCATAGATATAGTAAACATCCTTTACTTCCACCGATGTAATACCCTTAAATCCGATAGATTCAAAGTCTTCTTTCACAAATTTCTCTCTTGGGTCATCCTTTCTTTTTATCTCAATGCGATACATAGATTAAATTGTTGTTCTTGCATAACAATCCAAAAATAATCGAAAAAGTTTCATTGAACTTTAATCCTTTTTATCCTTACTCCTATAAATATGATGAACCATAGTATTAAAAGAAATATGACACTTCCAGATACTACCAATGATATTATTGTACGTGTATCCAACCCTTTCTTATCTGAAGCAGAACCGATATCGTCATTTAACGAAACGAAAAAGTTCTTTTTGAGAATTCACCTCCTTTAGCAGCGCTACTGCCTTTTGCACAAGTGGGTCAACACTCGTCCGGTAACGATGCATTTCTTTTCTACCAAAAAGATTCAAAGTAATTTCTGTCTTTATCCTTTCTGCAAGGGCGGTCTTAACTGAATCAAATTGTGCGGCGGTAAATTCCATTTTCTTTTTTTCTTTTAAATAAGTCGCAAAATAATCTAACATTTTATTATCAACTAAGAAATCTTTTTCAATATCTTTATGTGTGCTTGTATAATGAACCGCAAAGTCAAAGAAATAACCTTTAATCCAGATGTCGGTCTCTAACTTGGAAAGTTTTCTTGGTTCAATTACTATATCAGGAGTTATACCACCATTTCCATAAACCTTTCTTTTCAGGGTTAGAGTGATGTACATATTCTTTTTGCTTGTATCAACTTTGCTAATATTTACCAGAGAAGTTTCTTCCTCAGCGAAAGGTTTATCAATACATCTTCCTGATGGAGTATACCATCGGGCAGTGGTTAATTTAAGTGCTCCGCCGTCTTCAAGCGGAATTACATTCTGGACTGAACCTTTGCCAAAAGTGTTGGTTCCAATGATCAGACTTCTATCCCAATCCTGTAAAGCACCAGCAACAATCTCTGATGCCGAAGCACTGCCTCCGTCAACCAGTGTAATCATCGGAAATTCTCCGTACGAGTAAACTTTCTGGGATTTGAAAGTGCGAGGTGGTTCAATCCTGCCTTTAGTGGTCACAATATCCTTATTTTGACTTAAGAAAAATTCACTTATTGCAATACCTTCCTGCAATAGACCTCCAGAATTGCTCCGCAGGTCAAAGATTATTTTCTTTGCGCCCCAGGCGAATAATGAATCAAGCCCGGTTTTAAATTCAACCTCGGCAGTACGGGAGAAGTTTGAAAGATAGATGTATCCAATATCTTGGGTCAGCATCCCATAATAAGGGACAGCATCAATCTTGATTATCGCGCGTGTTATTTCAACATTAAAAGGCTCAGGAATCCCTTCACGCTGAATAGTCAATAAAACCTTTGTGCCTGGTGTGCCGCGAATCTGCTTCACTACCATATCTACGCTCTTACCCTTTGTTGGTACGCTATCAACCATCACTATATGGTCACCGGGCAGAAGCCCGGCACGATATGCTGGTGTCCCCTCTATCGGAGATATGACAACAATTTTTTCTTCCCGTGTTCCAATCTGGGCACCGATACCGCCAAATTCGCCTTCGGTCGTTACCCGCAGTTGTTCGTATTCCTCCTTTGTGAGATATTGGGTATGGGGGTCTTTTAAACTTTCCAGCATTCCTTTTATCGCACCTCTTATCAGTGAATCAGTATTTACCGCATCCACATAATTATCTTCTACATCCTTGAGAACCTTATTAAAAATCCGCAAAGATGAATATGTATCAGGCTTTGCCCAGATCTTCTGGTTTATTAATATTGCGAAGAACAGAGAAAAAACTATTGCTACAATATACATTCTCTTCATATTTTATACCCCTTTCTTTCTAACAAATCTTTTACATGGTTAATGACTTCTTTTTTGAGTTCCTCAACTGTTTTTTTGCCATTAAGAATTTTTATCCGCTTTTTCGCTCTATGCGCGAGTTTACGATAACCACACCTAACATCGTTATGATAAGAGAAATTTTCTTTTTCCATGCGGTCAATGCATTTACCCCTTGCCTGACCCTCGTTAATATCAATATCTACAAGAAATGTTAAATCCGGTTTCAATCCTGCACTGGCAAAACGGTTAAAGATTGCAATCAATCGCTCTGGTAATTTTCGTGCATAAGTCTGATATGCATATGTTGAATCGGAAAATCTATCAGATATTACAATCTTCTTTTCCATCAAAGCGGGTAATATCTTTTCATAGACCAATTGACATCTTGCTGCGAGAAACAGGAGAACTTCACATTTAGGATGGATTGAGTTTTCAGGATTTAATAGAATTTCTCTTATTTTTTCACCAATAATGGTCGTTCCCGGGTCGCGCACAAGCAGACAAGGATAACCGTTTTGTTCAAACCACTCGGCTAACGCCTTTGCCTGAGTCGTCTTACCCGAACCTTCTACACCCTCAAATGTTATAAAGAGCCCACGCCTGGACATTGGATTTCACTCATTATTAAATTTCAAAGCCAATCTAAATTCTTCGGACACTATTTACTCTTCTTCCTGCTATCTTTTTGTGGAGTTTTTTTGCCATATTTCTTTATGAATGCCTCGGTCTTTTCACGACAGATGTAATCAGGATACTGTGCTGGCGGAGACTTAAAGAAATAACTTGATGGTTCAACAATAGCCCCGCTCAACTTGTTGTTAAGGGCGAGTTTTGCACATCTTATTGCATCGATCACAACCCCTGCAGAATTTGGTGAATCCCACACCTCAAGTTTCAACTCAATATTAAGTGGAACATCACCAAAGGTCTTTCCCTCCAACCTCATATATGCCCATTTTCTATCAGTTAGCCAAGCAATATAATCAGAAGGTCCAATATATATATTCTCATCTCCGATATCATATTTGAGGAGCGATGTGACAGCCTGAGTCTTGGATATCTTTTTGGACTGGAGTCTTGACCTCTCAAGCATGTTCAAAAAATCAGTATTACCACCAACATTCAACTGGGATGTCCTTTCTAATCTTACACCCCGGTCATTAAAGAGATTCACTAAAACCCGGTGGACAATCGTTGCACCGACCTGGGATTTAATATCATCACCTAATACTGGCAATCCCTTTTCCATAAATCTTTTCTGCCAGTATTTCTGGCTTGCGATAAAGACCGGAATACAATTCACAAATGCACAGCCTGCGGTAAGTACCTGTTCAACATACCACTTCGTTGCCTCTTCACTACCAACAGGAAGGAAGTTAATCACCACATCGGTCTTTGTTTCTTTCAATAATCTCACTATATCCGCAGTTGGACCAGGTGCTTTTTCAATAATCTGGGAAAGATAATATCCAAGCCCATCGTGTGTCATACCCCGGACCACCGGCACATTCAATTTCGGTACTGAACAGAATTTGTATGTATTATTGGGCTTGGTAAATATCGCTTCTGCCAGGTCCTTACCTACCTTATTTTTATCAATATCAATCCCGAGTGAAAATTCTATATCGCCTATATGATAACTCCCAAGCCTGGTATGCATAATCCCAGGGATAAATTCATCTTCACGAGCATTGCGATAATAATAAACACCTTGAACCAAACTTGACGCGCAATTACCAACACCGATTATTGCCACTCTAATCTTACCCATCAAACCTCCTTAACATTTAATTTTACACCATTTTAAAGAAAAGTCAATATCACTTTTAGGGATATAAAAATCTATGATATTTCGGGCAGATTGCCAAGACATTCTACAGCTGCCATGAGTTTATGGACTGATGATTCAGGGAATAAATTACTTAATGGGGTTTATTTATAGCGTCCGACAACAGCGAAAAAGACAATTATGCAAAAGGTTATAATGTTTGAATGACCCCAATCACACTTTGAATTTTATCAGGATAATATCACCATCCTGGACAATATATTCTTTTCCCTCAATCTTAGTCAGCCCTTGCTCGTGCGCACTGGTGAAACTCCCTGCCCTTAATAGATCTTCGTATCTTAAAATTTCTGCCTTAATGAATCCTTCTTTCAAATCAGTATGGATCTTTCCTGCTGCATCAATCACCTTCGTTCCCGATTTTATCAACCAGGCTCTTGATTCTTCCCCCTTTATTGTGAAAAATGTAATCATTGATAAATGTTGAAGGCATAATTTCAGTAAGCCATTTATACCTTCTGGTTCTAATTTTGCTTCTTTTCTTAATTCTATTTTTTCCTGCTCACTGAAGTTTAAGATATCTTCTTCAAGTTTTACCGAAATTTTATAACCTGTAAAATCGGTTTTAAATTTCCCATCTTCATCAAAGTTTAATACGATAATTTCTGGTATCGTAGTGAGTAAAGGAAGATCATGAATTTTTTCTTCTGGAATCTCTGCTTTTTCAAGGCGGGCTTTTACTCTACTCAAAATTTCAAACTCTTCTTTTGCTTCAAACTTCTTTTTAATTTTATCTATTCTTCTTTCTACAATATCTAAGTCCGCGAGGAATAATTCGCTCCGCACAATATCATAATCTCTTTTTGGGGCTATCTCAGTATAGGTGTGGGGAATATCTGGGTCCGGAAAACATCTCAAAATATGTAGAACAAGGTCAACATCCCTTATATGTGATAGAAATTTATTCCCCAAGCCTTCGCCTTTTGATGCTCCTTTTATCAAACCCGCAATATCAACGAAGTCAATGTGGGCATAGGTTTTTTTCGATGATTTTGTAATTTCTACAATTTTATCCAGTCTTTCATCGGGTATTATCACAACTCCAATATTTCTTTCAATTGTTGTAAACGGGAATTTTGCCACCTGGGCATTTGCCTGGGTCAAGAGATTGAACAGACTTGATTTTCCTACGTTGGGCAGACCAATGATTCCTATCTTCATATTGTGATTAGATTATAATGAGTTATGGTATAAAGTCAATGTTTATGTGGCTTTACAAAATTATGGCATCTTTAAGGCAAATCTCTCCTCTTTATCTTAACAACTATCTATCTTTTTTGCTTATTGATCTCAGCTTTTACCTTTCTATCTTGTTTTTATTACATTTATTATTCTGCTTGAAATACCGGATTTACTCTTTAGTACAAGAAGGTAAGTTCCTGATGGCAGTCCATTAGCATCGATTCTGATATTATATTCACCTGATAGTTTATTCCCTTCAAAGATCCCTTTCACCAATTGACCTAAAGGATTATATAGCCTCAATGTAACATAGGATGGTTCTTTTAAAGAAAATTTTGCTATTGCCTGATTATTAACCGGATTTGGTCTTATAGAAAGGGTATGGATCTCCGGGCTCAATGTTGGGGTTTCTTGAATACCCAATCTCCAGTTCAGATTGTAGTAAGTCTGCATAATATGGTCAAGAAGCACGAGTTCAGTATCAGGGATTGTATGGTGCTGTCGGTCCCAATATGTGAGCATAACCCCAAGTATAACCGTTACGCTTGACTCGGGCATCAGTTCAAATGGTCCGCTTGCAATCATCCATCTCTGGTCATCAGGTTGTGGAATGATTGTATCATAGGGATCATATTGACCGGTTCTGAAATTGTAGCCGGCAAGGGTCAGATAACGTTCGTCATCTTTGTTTGGTTCAGTTTCAAGTGTGAATCTCTTATATGCGGTCATTCCCATTTGTGGATTCTCAGAGGCATCACGCCAGTCCGGGACACCATCATTGTCAACATCCCATTGACTTGGCGGCACATTATTCCAATAATAAATACTATCCCGCTCATACTGGTCTACAATACCATCGTTATCTTTATCCTGCCCCCATTGTAAATCAAATGGTGTCTGCAATAAATCAAAGCCGATTGCGCCAACATCACTCCAGCCTGGTTCATCTGCATACTGCCACTGGAATGCAAGATTATCAACCCAGATTGATTCGCCATTTACTACATACCATTTTCCAACGATTGCATAGCAAATGTCATTGGC